>CAYPZJ010000313.1:0-6315 GCA_964414635.1 uncultured Spirochaetia bacterium | reverse complement strand
CGTATCTATATTAAAAAGGATTCTGATTTGGATAATTTGCGATCCTATGAACCATATCAAGCGTTTTGCCAACGCAAATATGGAGAATCAATGCCTCCAAAGGAAGAGTAATAGATGAATAGGCAATCAAATGGGTTTCGCCGTTTCGTTTTAGCTATCCAATTATTGTTTATCGTTACATGTTCCATGGTTCCCTGTATGATTATGTCTCAACCATTGTCATCCGATAGCCTTATCTCAACCGAAGAGAATAATGCGGAATTTTCATATTCTCAATGGGTTACCTATGAGTTCCAGCCGGATTTTATATATCGTTATGATTATTCTTTTCAAACCCAATCCACTTTGACTGTGGGAACAGAAGAGCGTAAAACAAATTATGCATTAAATCGGTTGTATTCCTTTCAGTTAACGTTCTATACTGATGAAAATCAACCGAACCCGCTAACCGTGTATCTAACCGGATCAATAGGTCAAATACAGTGGTCTGAAACCCAACGTATTAACGATCAACAAACGATCCGGACTCACTATGAACAGGGCAACCTGCTTCTACAAAATAATGATACACCGCTTTTTGAAATGGAAAATCCGGAAGATAACCCGTACTTCCGTCATCTATACCTCCAGTTTAAGCAAATTGAAGGTAGCAGTTGGTCAGCATCCTATCAAACAGAAACAGGATTTACATTCCATAATTCCAATGTGCTGATGCAAAACCTGTTTGGTCGGTTTTCTGGGGCAGATCCGTTAGCGTCCCTCTTACCCTGGTCAATCTACCCACAAACAGTAGTTGCTGATGAAGCAATACCCACTTGGTTACACGAACAACCAATACATCAGCTAGGTCCTCTACAGATAGATGCAGCGTATCCCATCACAACGAAATATCAACGTATCCAATCCGATTCAGATGCCCAATACTGGGATCTCCAATGTGATCAATCTATAACACTGGAAGGAAAAAATGCTAAGATACTGCTGCCAAGCAGGACAGAACCGTTACCTGTCCGGATCGACTATTTAGATCATACACGTACAGGGAATGGAACCTGGTCACCAACACTTAACCAGCCTATCACCTATTCCGAAACAAGTGATCAGCGATTTGTGGTCAATCTTTCACAAGGAGATTCATTTGTGGATGCGTTTGTGATTCAGGGAAATATCCAAACTCAAATGGATGTCGATCTTAACGTAGAACCTAGGGAACAGTAAGTACACACGTATTACTAAATATAGGATTCATTTCTGAGAGTGAGTATCGAACCTGCCACGTATGATCCCCTGGTTCGAGTGACGGTTCTATCACCGTATATGCATAGTCCACGATGGATTCTATATGTTTGTTGTAGACAATAGAACCATCCATGTAAATGATAAGATTGTGGATGTATGAAGTTGGAGGGGGAATCACAAACAAATGAACCGGTTGGGTTCCATCAATCGATGTATTACATGGAAATAATTCGACAGATAGACCCGTTGGTATCATTTCAAAACCAAATTGAGATAAATCCAGATTGGGAAATAGCATAGTTGTACTTGTCTTTTCTTGCCAGGCTTTTTCCAATTCATCAAGCGATTTTTCAAACACAGTTAGGGCTAATGTATCTATATTAGCTTGATTTGCGTGAAGATAATAATCAAAAACGGGTGTTAAACCATATTCAGAGATTAAATATCCAAGAAACGAACCTGCTAATTGATAATACAACAAAGGGTTTCCATACTCATAATCATAAAAGCTCGTCCGATCCATACGGAGCAGATTTTCCAAAATGCATTGTCCCTTCCATGCGTCTTTTCCCCATGCTGTGATGATATCATCAAATGAATCCAGTGGAGCCAAATGGGAGAGGCTTTCTGCGATCCCTTCATTTAAAAAATGTAAGGGAGACGCACCATAGTACTGATAAACCTGCATATGACTCATCTCATGTAATACCGTGTGCAAAAATAACTTAAAGTAATGCAGGTTCTCAAAAATAGACTGGATATTCGCTTCGTAACCAAGCAACCCCAAATTGACCACCAGATAACCATAATTCGGCTTTGCGTGGGATGGTTGATGCATATCCCCCTCATGTTTTAGTAAGATATGCATGGGTTGATTAGTTTGATTCCCAATTCGTTGACGGGTCGTTTCAAAGGCGAAGTCCATTAGCTGACGTATCTTATCTTGTTCAAATGTTGTAAGCTGTTGGGATGAATACACCATCCCATAAGAATATAGAAAAGCAGTCTTCCAGGAAGATTCCGACTGACAATACAACATGGAGCATGCTACGAGAACGACACAACAAATATTGTGCACTTTTATAAAGGTATCATGGTTCATTATAGGTTCCCGCCTGTCTACCGGTTATTCCGATGGCGTTACTAAATATACGATTTCATACCGTATTTGATTACCAAACCAACTTCCACCAGCACAATACCATGGATCATCATCTCGAACGCATGATTGTTTTACATCAATATAGTATGTTCCATTTGATTGAATATGATAACGGACTCGTCCGATCGCATTCGAGCTGGTTATTTCGGATCCGAATGTATTTTTCAATATGATTTGGGTAGTGGTGTAGGAATCTACTGGTTGAGCATAATAAACCGCAACAAGTTCCACATCAAGAAGAATAGGGGCTGTGGTAATTGTCAAATAAAATCGATCCAAATCATCATAACAATGTAAGGTTGCTTGTATAAATGTTTCTTCCTCCATAAATACGGCGGTGGGATTAGTATTATTTGGTTCGTATTCATCCGCAGGATAATTTATCGTGACTAAATCCCATTGTAACGAATACACAGCTTGATTGGAGCTAACTTTCATCAAATAAATGCCACTGTGCTCAAAAAACACCATGGTTCTACCATGAATGGATTCCCAGCCTTTGGTTGCAGGATTGAAGATCTCGATAAAATCAGATGGGATCAAATTGTTACCCGTCATATCTTCCCAATTGCGAATTAGGGAATACCCCTGGGTCGGATCGGTTACATTTAACTGGAAATAATCTATATCGGATACACGATGAATAGTACGTTCATACAGTGTACCAATACTTATAATTACAGGATTTGACTCGCTATCGTTTTCATACGCGTCAGATTCCAACAACCATTCGAAAGATCGTAGTGTCCAGATATAACTACCAGTTTTTATTTCCTGATCTGTCGGTTCAGCAAGCGCAATTTCAAAAACAACGAAATCTACTTGTTCTGATGGCATAGAAAATGAAAATGGTATTGTTTTATTTTGCGGTGTTCCTGCGGTTCCTTGAATGATTTCCTGTTCTATCCCATGATAATATATATACATTGTCATTTTTATTGGGATAGGTTCAACTATGAACGTTATCGCCGTTTCAATAGAAGCTAATGAGTCAGGAATGTTTAATGCAAGGTAATCCCGATCGTCGGGAATGTGAATGGTACGATTTAGAGCAAGGTTTGCATAGTTATTAAGTTCATCATCCCATAAATAGGGGGATTCCAGGGAATCGGGTTCATAAGCATCGGGTAAATAGCTATTTTGATTCGATTGCGATTCCCATTGGTAAGGGTTTTCAACGGTATAGCACCCCAATGGTATCAAGAAAGGTATGAGAATGATTAAAAGGGCAATGACTCGATAAAAAATCCTAGGGTTCTGAGATACACCTCGACCCATAAATTTACAAACGAAATGTATTACGCTATCCTGAAAAATCATAATATACCCCTAAACACCAAATATGTTTGGTCTGTCCTTCCCAACTTTGTTTCGTTTTCTCTTCATTAATAAACCGGTTTCCTTCAATTGTCCACTGATATTCTAATTGGATGCGTATTTTCGGGTGGGGTTTCCACCAAATTCCTAGTTGCATACGACTAATTATATCCCAACTGGATCGCTTCTCCAATATCGTATATTCGTTGGTAAGGTAAGATTCATAGCTTCCAACACTAATGGGTAAAATATTCTGTTTTAGATGGATTCCAATCTTCCAGGTGGGGATTTCCTTTTCAAAGTAATAGTGCAACCCCATACACCAAAACCGATGTTTAGCTACATAATTATTCAACGGATCCAAGGCAGCAGCTTTATAGTGATACTGAAATTGTGATGTGAGTCCAATTCCAATAAAAAAGGCGTTGATTGACTTTGGTTGGAAAATAAACCACGATGTAATAGTTATTGGAAGCCAAAATCCAGTTCGTTCCTTATGTTCTAGTGATAAACCAGATAATTCCCATCGATTACTCCCCCAGTAGCCCATATCAAGTGAACCCATCCAATTTTCTACTCCCCCCAATTGATTAACCTGTACACCTGCGTTTAATCCCTGAATCACAGCATTGTAGGAAACGAATTCAATTCCCTCATTTTGTTTAACGGTTCCGATACCACCTTTCAAATATGGAGCAATTGTTAAACCCATGCTGATGGAGGGGTACAAAAAATATCCACCCACGAATAACAGGATAATATAAACGGATATCGTGTATACTATTTTATAATTTAGTGTTCCAGCTTGCATTAGCATTAAAGGTAATACATTTTTTTGAATCTACAATTCTTTTACGTAATAAGGGTGGGATTTTACTTCTGGGTTTTTATATTTTTTATGGTTGGGCGGGTTATTGCATTCAGAAACAGGTTATGGTCAGAAGTGAGTCAACCCGCCCTTACATTTTATGATGGAAACGTAGAGGCAGGTTGTTTATTATTGACCTATTCACTTGATGGGATCGATAACCTGCTTTTATGGATTAAAACTATCAAAACTGACCAAAATTCGCACCCACGTAATAAGTGGAAGCTTACATTAACCGACAACCCATCCTGTAATTTTTTAGATGATTCAGCCCCACCAATCCCCCGCCCCTCTCTCACGAACCCTGAGCATAGCCAAGGGGTGGTAAAGGAATTAGGATGAGGGCATATGGATGGATAGCTCTTGGACAGCCAGTTTAGCTGTCGGTACGATGGAATATTGATTGAAAGCTATGATTGAGTGTCAAATAAAATATATAAAAACTACAAAATCCCGAGGTAAATCGTACCTCTAATGGGGTTCGTTCGTTGTCAATCCCATGCAAATTAAGTATATTACACACCGAGATAGTTAAAGCGCTTCTGGAAAAAAGGTTAACACACTATGAATGAGAATAATCAATCCAATAACACACTTCCTGAAGAAAAATTAGAAACCCCAATCACCTCCGAAGATCAGCTGACCTCACGGGAATTTTCCGTTGAGGATAAGAATGCCTTTTGGTTCAATCAAATATTTAAAGGCCAGGTTCCTCAGCTAACGATTCGGGCGGTTCTTACGGGTATGATCTTAGGTGGATTATTATCTATCATTAATTTGTACGTTGGATTACAGGTAGGATTTGGACTGGGATTAGCCATCATCGCTGTAGTGATTGCATTTATACTTTTCAAATGGCTAGTCCCCTTATTCAATCTGTTTATGGGGAAAAAACGGTTTAAAGAGTTTCACGTATTAGAAAATGTGATGCTTCAATCCACTTCCTCAGCCGCATCATATATGGCAGGGGCAGGTTTGGTTTCGGCTATTCCTGCGCTTATAATGATTATGGGGAATAATTTTCAATTGGAATGGTGGGAGCTGATGTTGTGGATGGCTGGAATATCCTACCTGGGTTTATTTCTCGCCATTCCTATGAAACAGCAAATGATAAATGATGAACAACTCCCCTTTCCCCCTGGAATAGCAGCTGCAGAAACATTGAAAGCACTTCACCAATCTGCAAAGGAATCCCTGCAACAAGGTTTAGCCTTATTATATGGAGCTATTTTCGCACTTATAAATGGATTTATCATTAATTTTATTAAGGGGATTCCCCATGGGATTAAAATACCAACCTCCTTATTTGGTGTGAAACCCATTGGATTACAACCCCAATTTACTGTTTTCCCGTTGGATTTTACGCTTGCTGGTATCGGTGCCCTTATCGGACCACGGGTAGGGTTTTCCTTATTAATTATGGGGATTCTAAATTTTGTGGTATTGGGTCCCATTTTGGTTAGCAACGGGATTGTCGAAGTAGCTTCTAATAGTTATGAGGCATATATTCGTCAATGGGCATTATGGCCTGGTTCGGCGATCATGGTTTTTGCAGGTTTAACCACATTTGTACTCCGAGGGAAATCAATTGCAAAAGCATTTAAGTCCATTGGAGGGTTATTTAGAGGATCCCAATCGGGTGAGTCTGAAAGTCCATACCAACGTATCTATTTCGGAAAAGTGGAGATCCCCATTTTATGGTTTGTTGTAGGAACCATTTTAATGGGAG
>CAYPZJ010000312.1:0-6328 GCA_964414635.1 uncultured Spirochaetia bacterium | reverse complement strand
TGTGGGGATAGAAATGCCTGTACCTTTAAAAACGATAGTTGGGTTAGCACTGATAGGAATGGGGATGTTTATAGCTTGTAGCGGAGAATCCTACATCCTTCGGTTCGATGGGTTTTCCCCTGATTTTGAGGGGAATCCGGTCACTGAATTAAAAGATCATACGAAGGGAACGATCAATTTTTCATGTGGAAAGAATAATGCCATGCGTTTGGATATCGTAATCAATGTGTTTCGTCATGTACACTTTGAATTTTACAATGGAACCTGTGCAGAATCTATTGAAGAGATGGATGAAGAAGGGGAGATGAGCTATTCCATCACACTTCAGAATGATTTTGGAAAACAACATGTGATGTATCAAGGACACTTTACACGAGATGGGTATCGATTTGATTATGAGTTAGAACCAGAACGAGTGACCACTTCCGCATCACAACCATCCAACTACAAATCCCCTACGCATCCCACCACACCTGTTAATGTGGATTATGCAACCCAACGCCCTTATGCGCAAACTGAATTGGATCGCACAACTCAAATGATTGGAGGGACCATTACATTAAAGCAATAGTATCGCATAAGCTAAATTGTATTGCCAGAAGGCGTTACTACAAATCATCACTATACTTTTGAAAGGTATAGTGTTTATATCTATTTAACTTTAAAAAAAGAGGGTTCTTTTCTTTTTTTTGTTGGTTCTTGGAGTATTTTTTAGTTATATTTATATATGGGTGTAGGTGGAACGAATGAAAGAAAAAGAACGTACATATCAGGCACAAATTCTTCTCGTTAATAGCCACGATGGCAGGTTTGTAAAAGGTAAAGCAAGTTCCTTTCACAATGAACCCTTCTGTGACATTTCGCCTTATCCATATAAACAATTTTTACCTTATTTAAATCATAATACTTCTGAATATGTAGTGAATTTCCTCGCTGCTACCCAAGGCGAACTTCGACTTCACCACGGAAATCGAACCCACGAAGTAAACTCCCATTCAACATATTCATTTTTTCCTGCAACCTATAACGGGAAAGTTTTTTTTGAATCGGTTGAACAGCTTGAGCGTTGTATCGCCTTTCATATTAATGTAGAACATGTTCGTTCTTTTTATACCCCACTTCCACTAGCTTCCAAGGATTTTTTGAATCTAGATGATTTGGTTGCGGAGCTCCAAAAAAAAGAGATCACTTTGCATTCCCCTGCGCTCTCACCAGTAATTCAAGAACTCCATCGTTGTATGCTCCAACTTGCTCAATTACCAGAAGATCCGATACAACAGTTCACACTAAACTATTTATCTGATAAGGTTCGACGAGAAATCCTGTTTCATTTTATGAAATTATTAGTACCTGAAAAGCCACGCCAATTTGAATGGGAAACGGAAGTGGGAGAACGGCAACGAATTGAAGAAGTCTGCCAGTTTATGGAAAACTATCGAGAAGAAAATCTGGATCTGGACGATCTTTGCTCCATGGCTGCTATGAGTAAAAGTAAGTTTTACGACGTATTTAAAAAATATAAAGGGGTTTCTCCGATTAAATATTACCGCAACCTAAAGATTGAACATGCGTGCCAACTGCTTCGGGATTTTAGATTAAGCATTTGGGAAGTAGGATTGCGATGTGGATTTCAGCGAGAAGATTCATTCATCCGATCATTTAAACAAGTCTATGGCATCTCCCCCACCACCTTTCGAGAACATCTTCGTTAAGGATTCTGCAACCATCGAATCTACACACAAAACCAGTAAACCGGATCCCTATGTAATTATTCAACCTTCATACCCACTTTCACATTCCACTATTCTAACTGCAGGAATTGATATTGGATCGGTATCTACCCAGATTGTTGTTATGGTGGAAGGAATATTGCGGGGCTATGTTTCTCTGAAAACATCAGTTCAGCATGTAAATCATCTATACGAAATACTTACCAACTTGCTTAACCGGTGTGGATACAGCACAACACAGCTGGCTTATACCATTGCAACCGGATATGGTAGAATACGCCTTGCTTTTGCTGATCGTACCTTAACTGAAATTGCTTGCCATGGCAGAGGAGCTCATTTAATTGGAGGATCATCCATCCGCACCGTGTTGGATATGGGAGGACAGGATTGCAAAGTCATACGGATTGATGAAAAAGGAAGGGTGGAACGCTTTATTATGAATGACAAATGTGCGGCGGGAACCGGACGGGGATTGGAAATTATTGCACCCTTATTGGATATTCCATTGGAAGAAATCGGTACCCACTCACTTCTATTGGATTTTGATCAACGGAAGGCGATCCCTCCGCTCAGTGCGGTATGTGTGATTTTCGCACGGACCGAAATTATCGGACGTTTACGAAAAGGTGATACCATACCGGAAGTTTTATCCGCCTATTGTGATGCGATTAGTAATCAGGTGATTCGACTGCTTCGTCAAGTGAATGTACAACCTGGGCTCATGGTAACGGGAGGAATTGCTAAAAACGAAGGAATCATCACTCGGTTAGAAGAGAAACTTGGTTTCCCTATCCAACGGTCAACTGTAGATTCTGCTATCATCGGTGCATATGGTGCAGCCCGTATGGCATATAGCTATGTAAAAAATAAAATTAAACGGGTTGATCCCACCCGAGGCTAATTTTTTTTACTAATTTTCATAGATGTGGTTGGAGCCTGGATCGTATTCTGACGTACTAAACTGTATTCTAAAAACAAACAAATTCATTCGTAATATTTAGTTATGGGAAAGATACCCACCGTATTAATCACGGGGATTAGCTCCATTCATGGATACCCCATCTACCAGCATTTTAAACAAACGAGCGCTTACCATGTTGTAGGTGTACGAGGGTTGTATTCTTTTTTCCCAATAGTTGATCCCGAAGTTTATGTAATCGAAATGTTAGATTTCAGCGCATTGGAAGGTTTACTTCATTGTGTAAAACCCGATGTTATTCTTCATTGCTTTGGTATGTGTGATCTGGATGCTGCTGAACGAACGCCCCACCGTGCATACCGATTAAATGTAGAAGTGATGGAAAATCTAGTGCGTTTGGTACCGGATACTCCTATTATCTATACTTCGTATGATTTAGTATTTTCTGGGATGCATACTCCCACTAAAGGATATCGGGTTGCTGATATCCCCGATCCCATTTCTGTTGTTGGCACAACCATTTGGGAGACCGAGCAATGTGTACTTCAATACTTACAAAATTTAGTAGTTCGGTTGGGATTACCTATAGGTCCTTCGGTTCAAGGCACCAAAGGAGCATATGATTATATTGCCCAACGCATTCGTAAGGGATTATGGATGACATTATTTACGGATGAAATTCGTTCGGTTCCCCGAACCTGTGATTTAGGACCAGCAATTGAAGGTTTGTTACAAATGGAGTGTAAAGGGATTTGGCATTTAGGAAGCGTCCGAAGTATGAGTTTGTATGAAATAGGATTGAAAATAGCACACGATTTAGATATCACTACCCATTCACTTGACCCTATGCTAACCCGTGATGCTCCTTCGATACCTCCTCGTATACAAGATGTACGACTGGATTCCACCCTGACATTTAAGACACTTGGATATTCCATCGAAGGATGGGGGAAAAAATAGAGTTTCTTGCCTAATTATAAAAGAAACACTATCTTAAGAGGTAGTAGATGGGTAGTTCAACGGTTGAATTATCTAAACCATGTACAGAGTTTTTGTACATTACGTTTAAACCTATCTCTGAATCCATTCCTCATCCCTTCCCTACTGACTAATTGGAGTCAGAGAGGTGAAAATCAAGCATATATGTAATAACGTTTTTCGTACTGATGAGTAGGAGGGTAAGGGATTGAGGAGTAGTTTTTACCATTTGGTTGAGTAAGACGGGAGGTCAAATGCAATCAAAAAAACGAATCGGATTTATCGGTGTGGGCTCTATGGGGCAATGTGCGCACCTTGCGAACTATATTACGAATCCGGAATGTGAAGTTGTCGCTTTGACAGAAGTGCGAGAAGAGCTGGCAGAGTTGGTAGGTACTCGCTATGGTATCCCGCATGTATATGCAGATTATAAGAAAATGATTGAGTCTGAAAACTTGGATGGGATCGTGGCATCTATGCACTACAGCCTTCATGGAAGTCTACTATTAGATTTATATTCCTACAAAATCCCCATCCTTACAGAAAAACCCATCTCAAATTCTGTTGAAATGGCAGAAAAAATGGTAGCTGCCCACGAAAAAACGGGAACACCTCATTATATTGCCTATCACAAGCGAAGCGATGTGGCGACCATGTTTTTACATCAAAAGATTCAAGCATACCGAAAATCAGATGAGTGGGGTGCCGTAAAGTATATCCGTATACTAATGCCCGCAGGGGATTGGATAGCAGAAGGATTTGCATCCTTGCTATCTACAACTGAACAGCTTCCTGACCTAAAACCTGATCCACTCCCCCAAGATATGGATCCCGATCAACAGAAACAATACGATGAATTTGTGAATTACTACATCCATCAGGTGAACCTGATGGGGCATTTGTTGGGGGAATCGTATTCGGTATCCTATGCGGATCCCTCAGGCATACTAATGGCGATCCAGTCAAAAAGCGGGATCCCTGGTACGATAGAAATGTCACCCTATCGGACCACGGTTGATTGGAATGAACAGGTGCTTGTCGCATTTGAGAAAGGATATTTCGAATTGCAGTTATCCGCTCCGTTGGCTAAGAACCGCCCTGGGAAAATAGTCGAATATAGCGATCCGGGGGAAGGAGTCCTTCCTATGCAGATTATTCCGCAATTACCGTGGATTGATGCAATGCGGAATCAAGCTTCCAATTTTATCCGTGCTTTGTGTGGAGAACCCACCTCGTTGTGTGAACCAATAGAGGCACTGGAAAATCTAAAAATTGCGAGAGACTATATCAAAAAGAGAAATATGTAGTTATTCTTCAATGCGTTCCACATTAGCACGGGGAACAATAGCGGTAGATCCATCGTGATCAAATTTAACTTCTAAAATTCGTGCTTTTGATTCGGAGCCTAATTTTACCAATTCGGGCGGGAGATTTGTAACACTTCCAATATGTCCAAAATAGGGTTCTCGAATAATGCGGATTCGGGAACCGATATCCATTCCGGTTATTGTTTCCGCTTCAGGTTTTAATTTATCCAAATCACGTTCTAATGGAATAATAACCTCAGGACGAATTACTCCTGCTCGAATTTGGGTTGCCCCATTGACACTCGCGATTTTGCCTTCATGCTTCTTTAACAAATCAAAAGTACGCTTAGCCATCGCAATTTCACCAAACCCCTCGGTGATAATCAAGGTTACGCCTAAATCTTCATTTCCTGTAATTGCCACGCCCACATCTTTTCCCAGAAACTCACGGAGATCCTTATCTTCTAATCCGCCTGCAACGATGCCGCGAACTCCCATTTCAACGGCTTTCCGAACTGCATCTGCGGTGACCAGACTGCCCCCAACTACAATTTTCTCTTTTTGGGTTTCGTTGATATGACTTGCATCCAAGATTTGCTTCTCGTCTTGGACAGCAATAACCAATTCACCATGTTCTTCTCCGCAGATACCGAAAATCCCTTGGATGAATGTTCCCTGACAAACAACCTCTACTCCTTCTTTAGGAATAACTTTGGTGATTTTTCCTGTGATATAGCCTTTCACTTCCACAGGAAGAGGAACACCACGTGTCATGACCTGCCCTGTAACCTTAGAGATACTTTCCACAGATCCAGTACATTTTGCTTTGACTTGGGATTTGAATAAACCAAAAAAACTTTTACTTTCTGCGATGACCTCCCCCTCTTTAATTGCATCCCCTTCTTTTTTAAGCATGGCATTAGAAACTTCATTGGGAGGGATGTTTAAGATATTAGCAATATTCATGGGAACAACATCGCCGGGTAATTCCGTTCGGGCGACCACTGCTTCAGGTTCTACGATTGCTCCTTCCTCAACTAAAACGTCGCCTTTTAAAGGAAGGATCCGGCTTTTTGTGATAACCATGTTTTCAGAAACCTTAAGACCAGGTGTATATGCATGAGCCATTTGCTTCTCCTCTATAAATACGCAGTTTTCAAATTATGAATTAAAGTGCCTCGTTAGGATAAATATCCAAGGTAGAGAACCAGGTTTTCAAGTTTGTAACCCGGGTAGTTGCATCGGTAGGCAAGTTCATAGGTCGTCCTCGTCCATCAAAAATGACTCCTACCGTCCCCCCTTTCATTTTCTTTCGGATGGGTTTACCAGATCCTGCACCCATATCAAATCCCCGGTTGGGTTGACAATCAATGGTAGCAGTATCCCCCACCCCT
>CAYPZJ010000311.1:0-6335 GCA_964414635.1 uncultured Spirochaetia bacterium | reverse complement strand
GGCGTTCCATATTTTTTAGAATCCGATCGCTTCCTGCGTTTAATTCACTCATACTTCCCGAAATATCTTCCAACCCAGTTGCGACCTTATTCACTTCCAATGTAATTTCTTCAAAGTAGGCTCCACTTACAGAACTGGCAATATTGGCGTTTGAAATATCATCGACTACACTTTTAAGATTATCTGAAATATTCTGGACATGCGCTGCCGTATTTAACGATAACGAGCGGATTTCTCCCGCTACAACGGAAAACCCTTTTCCTGCCTGTCCCGCTTTTGCCGCTTCAATTGAAGCATTCATAGCAAGCAGATTTGTCCGATCTGCAATGTTATTGATAAGTGATACCATTTCCAAAATCGTATCCGTTGCTTGCGCAGCACTTGCGATCCGCACATTTGTTTCCTGTACTTTTTCGCCTCCTAATTTGGTTATCTGTTTAAGTTGATGGATGGCTTGCATTCGATCTTCAGAAATAGCGACCACATTTTCAATTGCATTTAGCATTTCATATACTGAAGCAGAAGCCTCATCAATGGCTGCTTTTTGAGTAATTACTTTGTTAGCAAGTTCATTTACAAATGTGAGGATCTGTTGGGAAGAATCACTGGTTTTCATAATACTAGAATCCAGCTTATTCTGTTTATCTCGTGCAGCTCGATTGTTTTCATTTATTTTTGCAACCGCTTCTGAAGTAGATGAGGTATTTGTTGAAAGGGTTTCTACCACGACGCGATTTTGCACAGAAAATTGTTTGATCCCAACGATAGTGTCCCGAATAAATTGGATAAATACATTAAACTTTTTAATCAGATCCCCTACTTCATCATTGGAACGGACTTCTAAAAAAGTTGTTAAACTCCCATCCCCCCTTGAGATTTCATACATCTTCTTTTTTAAGGCGTTAATTAGTGTGGAATGACGATATATCACCAAACCAATAAAGGTAAGGTATAAAGCGCTCAGAATAAGCATCGCGAGAAGACTGACAATAAAAAACCAGTCAGATGAAACCAGATGGTATCCTGCAATAAATCCACCAATTAGCGCACAGGAATAGAACAAAGAGGGGATACCAATTTGGGTTAGCAATCGTCTCATGAATAATACCTCATATTCAACAAGCGTAAGCGTTCGGTCTACTATAACTAGAACGTAATTATTCTTGTAACGATTGTCCAGTACGATTCATAACTTTATATACGAGATATCCTATTAGCCCGGCTAATAAATAGAAAACAAAAACCTCGACACGTGTTATGGCTGTAACAGGGAGGCAAAGGCTTTGGGGAATACCAAAAAGCATAAGGATACTAATATTAATTAAGTCTGTAGTGCCCAGTCCAGCGATACCATGGATGGGTAATACAGAAATAAGAGTCATGAAAGACGAAATCAGCATGATTTGCCAAATGGTAAAATAAACATTAACAGTAAGGTAAAAACAGAGATTTCCAATAAAAATTGCAAAAAAAGCCAACCCGGTGTATAAAAATATCAATACCAACCCGGTTTTTCTTGCAACCCAAAATGATCGAAACGCTTCGATCATACCTTTAATCATGATATGAACCCGTTCGATGATAGAAAATCGGCGGAGCTGATTCCACACAAACGATAACACGTTCCACCGCCACTCCAGAACAATAAAAGTAAGAACCACACCGATAAATCCCAACATAAAGAAGATCAGGTTTTCCCAACCTACCTGTGAGACGTATGCTTCCAGGTTGTATTCTTGGAATAGAATAATCCCACTTAAGAAGAAAAAGAACAATAACCACCATGCATCGGCTAATCGTGCTAGAAGTAAGTTTACAAGGTTCTCTTGTATCTTAAATTGCTTTCTAAGCAAGTATAAAAAGGACAATTCCCCTGCTCTAAATGGTACAACGGTTACAAATAGATTATGGATGGCAATAACGGGTAGAAGATGAACCAACCGAACAGGTTGTTTCTTTCCCAACGTCTGAAAGAAAACCCTGAATCGTAGTGCTGAAAAGACATAAAACGCAGTATATGCAGCGAAGGCGGGGATCAACCATAATGGTTGAAGCTCATTCCAAACAGACCCCAATTCAGAAAAATCAAAAAGTGTAAAGATAAACACGACAAAGACAACGCTGAGTGCGATTCCAATCATGTATCGAAACCACGTTTTTTTATACAAGGGTTTTGAAGGGGGTTTCATAAAAGTGGGTAAATGAAATGGAACCCTATCGTACCAATCTACAGGGATCCACCACCGATTTTCATTTCTTTCAGTTGATTTTCGAGATCTTTATCTTCTAATTCTTGGAAAGGCATCGGTTTAATATAGCCACCCTCATTGACAAAGGTAACTGACTTAAATTCGTTTTTCACACGTAAATTGGCGTCTTTAATGGTTAGATCCACCCCAGGATACACCATATTCCGAACAGAAATAATACCCTGAGTATCCAGATTATTCAAATAATTCTGAAGATCTTCAATATCCGCTTCTAACTCCTCGATGGCAATCTCCAATTCCGATTTCAATTTTTTAGATCGTTTGTATAACTTCTCATGCTTTTCTGATAGCTCCCCATGCTCTTCCTTATTCTTATCTAGCGCTTTCAATTTCAGAATAACTTCATGGAGTAAGCTTTCATTATTACTCAGCTCTTCTTCCAATTCTTTGAGTTTCTCTAACGATTTTGGATCGACCCCCGCTTCCACTTTTGTTGGTGTGTATGCATCGGAACCCAGATTCTTAGTATAAATCGCCTGGCAAGCGCGAGCACGTCCCCCAATAATAAATGCTTTTTTTCCATTGCAAATAATACGCGCACCGGCATCAACCATACTGTGCATCACATTCTCACGGACAATAACATCGTTTTCTGCAATTACCTGGGCACTTTCGATGAATTTTGAATAGATATTATTCGCGGCTTTAACAACGGCTTCATTCTTCCCATTAATCCCTTGCTTAATGATAATATCATGTTCGGCTTCCAGCTCGGATTTTCCGACATTCCCACGTACTTCAATATCAGCGGATGCTTTAACCGAAAACCCATCCAACACATCGCCTTTCACCACAACCGTCCCTAAAAAGGTAATATTCCCTGTATCCAAATCCACTTTATCAACAGTAAGCACCGGTTCAACCTTTACTACACCCCGTTCTAGAATCGCTTGTCCATTTGTTTGAGCAATAATTTGAAGGCCATCTTCGGAAAGCGTTGTATTATCACCTGGGATCATCTCGCAATCTTCTCCATCGGTAGCTTCCACTACCTTGTTGGTGACGGTTCGTCCAGGTTGACCTTGTGTAGCAGGTACTTTCACGGCAATAATTTGTCCTTGTACTACATTCTGAATGGATGAATGTTCTTTAAAATCAACCCGTCCGGATTCTTCATCTTCTGCTAAAACCATATCCGCGTGGTCGGTTTTAAATCGGAAGTCGATATACGCATCTTTTCCATTCTCGACCTCCTTCCCTTCCGCAATGACAATAGATTTTTCCCAGGCTTCCCGATCAAAGATATTCTTGATCTTGTCTTCTTTAATCCCATATACAATGTTTTTTTCTTTGAGTTTCTGAATGATTTCCTCTTCTTCCAGAATGCGTCCACTCAAAATGGGTTTGCTTAAAATAATGGAGGCTTTCATTTCATCGGCTTCCAACTCAATATTTGCTTTTTGATCCCATTCTGGATTCGCCTTCCATTCTCCGATTTTAACTTCCTCATCCGTTGCTTCATCCACAATACTTTTGATCAATACCTTATCAATACCTTTAAGGTTCTTTTGTGCCAATTCTGACATGGCTTGATCCATGGTTACCTTTTCCCCGCCTGGTTGAGGTTTACTAACCCGCATGAATGCACCACTTTTACGGATGATCACGCGAACTTTGCCATTCGGATCCTCCTCTTCTTCCGGAAACTCTGCCTCCATTTCATCGAGTTTTCCTTTATCAGCTTCAGAAAAGCGAACTTCAAGTATAAACTTTTTCTTACCAAAACCCAAAAAACCCCCGCTTCCTCTTTGTATGACTTCATATTCCAAATCTGAAATAGGAATATTCAGTTCCTGAGATGCGTTTTCAAGGGCTTCTTCTTCTGTCACGCCCTCCACTTGAATGGTCGATTGTTGATCGTTTCCTGCTGATACAAGTTGATCAAATTGACTTTGTAGCTGATCAAAGGCACCCATAACTCCCTCCAATGGAGAAGTTGATTATATATTCATTAATAAGACGTGTGATGATCGAACAACTAGAATGATTCGTTTCTCTTCTTTCTCATAAACACCGGTTATATGACTAATAACTCTGTTCCCTAAAAATAAGTGTTATCAAAAATCACTGCTTTTGTCAATGATCTTCCGAACACGCCATCACCTGAAGGATCACACGTATCGTTTTATACAAATTCTGTTATTAGGTATGATGCATTTCAGAACTATATGGAAATGTACCTAATACAAACTCTCTAGTTGAATTATCGGAGGGATTCCTTGAAAGGTAAATAGGAATTCATGTCATAAGCGATGTGCGTATATGTCCAAGCTTTGAGCGTAATCGAATGATAGCCTTTGTATGCAGTTGTGATACCCGTGACTCGGTTACATCTAAAACATCACCAATTTCTTTTAAGGTTAATCCCTCATAGTAATATAATATTAACACTTTTTTTTCTTTTTCAGGCAATTCTTCGATGGTTTTTTCGATGAGTTTGACGACTTCCTGTTTTTCGATCATGGTATCCGGGTTAAGCGAGTTCGGACTTTCAATGGTTTCCATAATCGACACTTTGTCCGATTCTTCGCCGAGATACCATGGATCATTCATTGAAATGAGAGACGTGGAACTGATTTTCAAAAGCATGGAATGAAAATCTTCCACCGTCATATTGAGCTCTTTCGCCAATTCCTCATCGGATGCGGTGCGACCGGTTTGGGATTCCAGTTTCACCATAATCAATTCCAATTCTTTGGCTTTTTGTCGCACAGAACGAGGCACCCAGTCAATTGAACGAAGTTCATCATAAATAGCACCACGTATCCGAGTAACTGCATACGTCTTGAATTTGATTTCCCGGGTTGGATCAAATTTATCAATTGCATCAAGCAACCCAAAAACACCATAGCCAACCAGATCATCAAACTCAATATTGTTAGGCATCCCCATTGCAACCTTCCCCGCTACATACTTTACCAAGGGGGCATATTGTACCACGAACGCATCCCGAATTTTTGGATTACGACTACGTTGATACTCCTCCCACAATTCCTCTTCTGTCATGCCATCAATCATAAATAATTCCCCTCCCTAGAGATTGTTCAGAACAGTTAAATCATTTCAGCGTTTCCTTATCTTACGTGTCTTTATCCCTGCTCATCACCGTTTGGATAGCGCGAGCCATCATCTCCGGATCATTGGGTACCGCATTCCCGTCATCCAGCTGTAACATGTCATCGGCATATTTCCCCTGTTTGGTTTCGGGTGTACTTGTGGGTGGGATATGCGATGTACCCTCTGAAGGTGCCTCTCCATCGTCATCGTCATCAATCGTTGCATCAAAATTCTTCTGTCGTGATGGAAAGATCGAAGTAAACGGATCATCTTCAGGAAAAGCATCAGGTACAATTTTCCGAAGGATGAATATAATACCGAATCCTACGATAAAAAATACAAGTGTAAATACTACCGAGCGCCATAGCATCGTAAGGAATGAGACGCCACTTATTATTCCAAAAAACCATACTATAAAAAAAGCAAGTCCACTTAATACTAAACCAAGTTGTACTTCCAACCGCTGAACTAAAATGGAGAGAATGCCCCCCACGTCCTCCTCATCATACTCACTGGAATCTTCGTCAGACTCAGCACTACCCGTACCCCCTGCAAATTGGTTAGCCGGCGCATACGTCTGGGATTCACTCGATTTTTTCGTTGAATCCACGCCACTATTGTCAAACTGCTCGCGACTATGGGTCGGTATCGCCACCGTTTCCGTTTGACGGTCATAAACCACACCATCATCCGTACTTTCGGATGCTCCTTTCACTGACTGTTCATCGAATTTGATTTCTGGTTCGTTGTTATTCGTCATGGATCAGTCCCTCTTCAATCCATCTGGAAAAAATTCGCTACCATCCGAAGAAAACCCCCACCATCGTGGCGTTGCTCTAAGCCAAGAATGCTTCGTCCAATATTATCAATGTTTACTGCACACCGTGCAGATGGAAACATAGATAACACTGGTTGTTGGTTCATGATTGATTTATGAACCGCCGGGTCTTCATAAATAGTCCCCAAAAATTGGATGTTAGTTTTTAAAAAATGATTGGCAATTGTATG
>CAYPZJ010000310.1:0-6351 GCA_964414635.1 uncultured Spirochaetia bacterium | reverse complement strand
ATGGCAAGCATTACAGCGGAAAGCAACAGGTATTCGAATGCCGAGGCGTCTGGAGATCGCAATTCAATAGTGGGTTCATGGGGCATTCCATTGTAATCGGATTTTTGTTGTGGATTGGCAATACGACACATATCCATTTGATGATTCCATCCAAGCGGAATTCGAATAAGTGCAGATCGGTTGATATCACTCCAACATATTTTGGTAGGTGCTTCCTGATTCGGTACTAAACGAAGGAAAGAAGATGGGATGGTGTTCCCAAAACCTACTAAGTGTTCTACATTATTTACCAATCCACCGATCATACGGTGTGCCAAGTCACCGAATGTACCATCCGCTTCGATAAGACAATTCTGTTGCCCCTTTTTTAATGCGAAATGAAAGTGCATCCCATTCCCTGCCATTCCTTCCATAACCTTTGGAGCAAACGTAGCACTAACCCCATATTTATTTGCGATGTTTCGAATGACCCATTTTGCAATGGAGATATAATATCCCATATCCACAGCAGGCGCTAGATTGAATTCTAATTCATACTGCTCCAATCGTTTGTTGGACAATTCGGGGAGATCACTTTTCAACCGGTCAATATATCCCACTTCACTATGACAATACTTTATAGAGGATGTTATTTCAGCCACCCGACGGAGAATTTCATTAATAATCATGGTCCCACTAACAAAGGGAGCACTCTGATGATATCCTTTCTGTGGTATAGCAGGGAAGCGATCATCTTCCCGGGGGAAAATCAGATAAAATTCCAGTTCCGATAAGGCATACAGACGGTATCCCGTCTTCAATTGAAACTGTTCATCCATACGATGAAGAATGGTAGCGGGGGTTCGGTCACATAAATTTCCATCTTTGTCAAAATATCGACAGTGAATATCAAGTATGGAATCATCATAAGGATTGATGAATGCCGTTTTATATTCAGGTACTACATATAAATCGCTTGCTCCAGCCTCGAAAATCCCAGGAAATAGGCTGGAACCATCCACCCGTTCGCCTTCAGCAAGAATCATATCCAAATAAGCTTCACTCTGCACGGAAAATTTTAACTCTCGAATTTTCCCATCCATCCCCTCATAATGGAAATTCACCTGATGAATATTTTTTTCTCGTATAAATCGTACAATATCTGCTCGTTGTAGGGAATCAACAGGTTTATCCAGATAGTTAACAATGGGATTTAAAGATAATGTCATAAGCATTCCTTATTTTCCAGTTATGTAGTTATAGACGAAACTGAGCAACAGAATTGGGAATAAACAAAAGGTTAGCAGTATTGTTATATCCCCGCATTGGGTATAGTAATAAAAAAGGAAGTAGCCGGGTAGAAATATTTTGCCTTAGGATGAATCTCAAAGTAATGCAAAAATATTTAAGACAACCTCAGAGGGAGGAAGTGTCTTTGCGAGAAGCGAAGTTCCGAAGTAATCTTTTTTATACAGAGATTGCTTCACGTTGTTCACAATGACTTTGTACTTGTTTCATCAGTATGAGATTCATCCTTTGCCTTAAAATTCATAGAAACTCATGACTTCTCGAGACAATGCATTCAAAAAAAGAATCCCAGAAAATAAACCCGTGTAGAAGAATCGTGATTGATCTCTATTTCCGTACCTTTCTTTTTATCAGAATATTTTGATTGAATACGATTCCTACTGCTAGAGGGGTTTTTAGAATGTAATGCCTTCAGGATGAAAATAGAGGTCTATACTCCTCTGTACTTCAAATAGGCGCGTAGCGAAGCTGGATTTAATTGAGCGCCCACATACGTTTCATTATAGCAAGTTAGATTACATTGGCTACAGTCATACCGTTCATATAAACGAACCGTACAATCGTGGATAACCGTACCATCATGGCGAGCATGAATATTCCACCAAGGATAGCATTGAATCCCTTTTCCCTCAGCAACCTTTTTTAAACCGACAACCGAATTGGTAATTTCAGGATAATGCTTTTTTAGTTTAAGGATTTGCTCTACACATAAGTGGAGTTCGGTTTGGGATAACGCTTCATGTTCAGATCCTTTATATGGATACATAAAATTTAGCATGACAGAATGAACCAAAGGTCGGAGTATTTCTAACAGTGGAGGTATATACCTATAATTAACACGAGATAATGTTACAACGGCTAACGCTTTGTACCCTCGTTCTTGTACAGATTTAAGCTGAGGAAGCATACGCTGAAAACTGTCTTTCCCACGAATTTGATTATGAATTTCAGGGGGTCCTTCTATAGAAAACCAAAAATTGGAGGGGGCTATCCGATCTAATGGAACGGTGCCGTTTGTAATCACAATGGTATCCATATTCTTTGATTGGGCATGGGAGATGAGCTGAGGTAAATCAGAACGTAGTGTAGGCTCTCCACCCTCGAAAACAACGGTCATCGCTCCCTTTTCGTAAAAATCATCGAGTAGTTGTTTCCAAGTATGGGTATCTAAATCAGGCTCATCGTTACTATGCCAGGGGCAGTGTTTACAATCTAATGTACATCGGGCAGTAATTTTTAATACTGCAGCAAATGGATTTTGGTATCCCCGTTTTAGTAACCAAGCGCGGTACGGTTTATATAACCCTAATTTGCGAAAAAAGCGAGCCCACCAATGATGCTGAATGTAGGGATGCATGTTCCAACGGTAATTTTCTTCCGCTGTAATCGGCTCCAGATAAGGATATTCAGCCATTGTGTTACACCCGAATATAATTCCAAGCTTTTCTGAATATAGAGAGAAATCGAGGACCTGACAAATCAATCATACATGGGAGCCGACATGCATTACAAGTACGCAGATCCTTCCCCATTTTTTTTATACGATCTGAATATACCAACGCTCTTAATTTGCCGGGTTCCCAGGGACCGTAGGATGCTACGGGCACATTTGTTTCATATTCACAAGAATACATATACCCATCATAATGCATCATGACAGCCATTAACGGGAAATTGCATGTATAGGATTGATTATCCCTAATGAGGCGTAATCCTCTTACGGTATTCTGAATAGGATATCCCAATTTTTTTAGATTAATAATTTCTTGGAACAACGATTCTTGCTCGGTTTTGCTGAAGGCTATATCTAATTCCTGGTTGGGAATATTGTTTACAGGGAAAAATTCAATTCCAATATCCAATTCTTTTGCTACTTCAGCCAAAGGATAGACCTGTTCTTTATTATCTCGTGAAATAAGGCTCCAAATACGCGTGGTTGTACGAGGATGCTTCAACGCTTCTAGGAGTCCATCTCGTACATAGTCAGTATAATCAGGAACACCATGTACAACATCCTGTTCTCCTGGTGCAGCAGATATGGAAGCGAGTAATAGATTGGTGTGTGGTAATATTTCCGACGCACGTTCAGCCAGCAGGATGCAATTGGTTGCTACAATAGTTTTCATTCCAATTTGCTGTGCGTATGCTAGCATATCGGGGAGCTGTGGTTCCAGAAGGGGTTCACCTCCCCATGCAACAAAATTAACAAATCCACATGATCGTGCTTCATCCAATAACATATAAATCTGATCCACTGTTAGTTTTCGATTCGGATCCATATCAAACTCATTGGATCGGCAATAGGAACAATGACTATTACAACGATTTGTAGGCTTATAATATAGGAAGATAGGACGTTTCCTAAAGAAATGGGCAATAAAAGCTTTTATGTAATAGGGAACTTCAAGTAAATTCATTGTTTTCCTAGCAGATGCTGACTTATTAGAGGAAATACAAAAGCCGATGCCACATTAAAGATGGAAGGTAAATGAAGGCTGTGCATGGCTTGATAAAGCACAGATCCCCCACATCCACATAATTTACATTCTGTATGACTGTGATAAGGGCATTGATATTTCACACTACCGTCCGACCAGTAGCTTTCATGGGTTTGAAATGTATGGCAGGTTTCAGGGGAATCCCATGTGGATCTTTCCTTGGTTCCAGGGATAAGATGGGCTCCCATCCGTTTATTTATGAGAAGAAACCGTCCATATTTTGGTTTTAAATTTAAAAGACGCTGTACAATAATTTTTCGTTCCTCCACTGTAAATACGTTTGTATAATCGTTTTGAGCGTACTCTTCACGTGTAGCGTTAGCAAAACTGAAAAACAGGTGTTTAATCCGAGGAAGAGAAGCAATTGCATGAACGAGTTTTTCTTCCTTCCCCCAGATGGGGCGGTAAAGGGTTGCATGAGCGATGATAGGGCGCTTGGTAGTTGTTTTTTCAAGGTTGTGTTTAATCCGATCAAAGACTCCTTTGCCCCGCAAGGAATCATGAATATCGGGAGGACCATCAATTGAAATAACAAATAATGTAGGAGCAATCCCATCTAATGATATTGTACCGTTTGTAAATATTTCTGTGAATGGAAAAATCTCACAGGCTTTTTGAACAACATTTGGACGTAACATTGGTTCCCCGCCAAGGAGCATGGTTCCAACAACACCTTTTTTGCGGAGTGTTTGAAAAAACTGGATCATATCATAGTCAGAAAGGGATGTATGTTTGTTTTGTAATGCGAAATAACATCCTTTACATGCTAGATTGCATTCAGATGTGATGTCGATCGTAGAATGATAGATTTTTTTATTAAAACGGCTAAGTGCACTTCGCCAAAGAAATGCAGATAGTTGGGTAAGCCCGGGTGTGTTTGTAGGGATTGGCTTATTTGTATTTTCCACCGGTATCATCGTTCATGCCTTACGATAGTAATATACTAGTTTTTATTGTATTTTTCCAGAGGAATCGATGGTAATTGCGGATAAGTGGAGTTGACGTTTGTTATCGAAGCTTCTATGTTACCTAAAGGAAACCCTATGGTTTGTGAATTGCGCAACTACAAAAGCAGACAATTAAGTTACCTTACTGATTAAGAAAAATTAGGGGTTTGGTACCAATTTCTTCTTAAAATGGAAGTACGCATATGATCGAATTTGATAAAATAATTATCCCAACGAATGGGGAATGCATAACCTGGGAAAACAATCAAATGCAGGTGCCAGCAAGACCAATTATTCCAGTAATCGAAGGGGATGGCATAGGACCTGATATAATGAGCGCAACTCGTTATGTATTAGATGGGGCTGTGGAACGTATTTATGGTGGGAGGCGAAAGTTGGTGTGGATGGAAGTTTATGCTGGTAATAAAGCGGGAAAATTGTATGATGGAATCATCTTACCGGATGAAACGATTCGAGCGATTGAATACTTTTATGTTGCGTTAAAAGGTCCATTAACGACCCCCGTAGGAGGTGGTTTTCGTAGTTTGAATGTTTCTTTACGACAACGAATGGATCTGTATGCGTGTGTTCGTCCCGTGCGATACTTTGATGGTGTTCCCAGTCCTGTGGTACATCCTGAACGAATGAATACAGTTATCTTTCGAGAAAATATGGAAGATGTGTATGCTGGAATTGAATGGGAAGAAGGAACAGAGGAGGCTCAGTCTTTAATAAAGCATTTGAATACACAGTATAACCAATCAATTCGAAGGGATTCAGGAATTGCAATAAAGCCTATAAGTAAAACTGGGAGTAAGCGGTTGATTCGTAAAGCCATTGAATACGCAATTAAACAGAAACGTAGTCCGGTTACGTTGGTTCACAAAGGGAATATTATGAAATTTACAGAGGGTGCGTTTCGGGATTGGGGATATGAATTGGCAAAAGAAGAATTTGCGACACAGACTATTTCAGAAGAGGAAGTGTGGGATAAATACGATGGGAAGCTGCCTTCTGATAAAGTGATGATTAATGATCGAATAGCAGATAGCATGCTTCAACAAATACTTACACGAACCGATGAATATAATGTGATCGCGACAATGAATTTAAATGGAGATTACCTTTCGGATGCGTGTGCAGCACAAGTGGGAGGATTAGGCATGGCTCCGGGGGCGAATATTGGAGATAAAGTAGCTCTGTTTGAAGCGACACATGGTACTGCTCCAAAATATGCGGGTATGGATAAGGTGAATCCTGGTTCTTTGATCCTTTCTGGTGTGATGATGCTTCAGCATCTGGGCTGGAATGAAGCGGCGGATGCTATTGTTGAGGCAATTCAAAAGACGATTTTACAAAAACGAGTTACTTATGATTTAGCACGATTAATGGGTGCTGACATTCAGCCTATTAAGTCATCGGAATTTGGCAAGGCAATTTTGGAGAATATACCTGGATAAGTTGACGCCTGATGTTGTACTAATCAGTTTGACTATAAAAATTGATAGAAAAGCCAAGTAGTCTGGATGGAGGTATCGTTAGATTGTATAACCGCTTTCCAACTGTAATACAGAGGAAAAACTAAGTATTCTAGTTTTGATGGTGCAATATGAGTTTTT
>CAYPZJ010000309.1:0-6373 GCA_964414635.1 uncultured Spirochaetia bacterium | reverse complement strand
AAGTTTCAGTTTAGACACCCCAAAAAATGTCAAACCACTTTCAAGTGGGTATATATAAATTGTAGATAACAAAGGTGGTGTAGGAAATGGTTATTTCAGACGGTAGGTAATTCTGCCGCGGGTGAGATCGTATGGTGATAATTCAACTTTTACTTTATCACCGGGTAGAATTTTAATGAAATGCATACGCATTTTGCCGCTCAGGTGAGCCAATACCATGTGACCGTTGGTAAGTTGCACTCTAAACATTGCATTGGGTAAAGTCTCTGTTACTTTCCCTTCTACTTCGATGGCATCTTCTTTAGACAAACGCTCCCCCTTCATTTCGATTGATCATAATATAATCACTTTTTTTGAAAAGACAAGATCTTCTAATGGATTTTCTATCCTATTACGAATGATATTCCATAATAAGGAATCATCCATCTAACAAAGTTATTGAACCAATCGGGGTGGATGATGAAATTGAGTTTTTTTTCTTGCTTTTTGCATAACCTTTGTTATACTTTTAAGGAAACTAATTCTCTCTTTAGGAGAGGGCTACCACAACCAAATCTTTTCTTCTATGAGGTTATTCCATGACAATGCGTTTATTGTTTGTAGCAACGATGGTTGTTGCTATTCTATCTGTAATGTTTATATCTTGCCCCGATGAGGAACCTGACCGAATCCTAACCCCATTAAAAGATGATGCTCCAGCAGCAAATTATTTTTATGGTGCATCGTGGAAAGGTGATTCCATTGACCCGAATAATAAATCATCGACTTCTGCAACCCTAACATTTGGTTCAGACGGTACCGGGACATGGTCTCAATCATTCGGTTCGGGAACACCCGATGAAGGGGAAATCACAGACTCTGCTTATGACCCAGAAACGAATATCTTTTATTTTGTTATCGACTCGACTGTAAAATTTTTGTACAACCCGTCACTGGGTAATGAAGATGCTTTGTTTACCTTTGCGTTTAAACGTCAGGGGACTGGAAGTACTTTAGTTGGTACATGGGAAGGGCGTTACGAATCAATTAGTATTAGTATTGATCCACCCCAGAAGATGGAAGATGCAGTGTCCATACTGACTTTTAAGGATGATGGGACCTATACTTTGGATACCACCATAACAGAATACTCTTTCAATTATGATACCCAACAGGATGAACCGGTGGGAACACCTGAAGTGAGCAACACTGCTGGTGAGTGGCAAATCACAACCAGTGGAAAATTGCAGATGAAAAATCCAGAAACCGAACAACTAACCGAAGGATTTCAGGACATCCCGTTCATGTATTCAGGTGATGTGTTTGCGTTCGGGATCAAATTTGATAAACAATAAGCAATCCAACGCTTTCATTTATTCAGGAAGCCTTGCTTTACGAAGGCTTCCTGACCTACTCCAATAGGTGAATGTGATGACAGTTTGTCCCAGGTGGATTTTTGGAATTGGAATCATGACAAGCATCCTGCTCATCGGGGGCAGTCAATGTAATGAGCCCAATCAACCAGTTCTCGATCAACCTATCTTATCCGCAGTCCCAGACGCTACTTATCATTATGATACAATCTGGGAAGGGGTTATTCCATCCAAACCAGGTGATTCCGAAGCAGAATCCGATGTGTTCCATACTTGGAATTTGGATGAAAACGGGATGGGAACCTATACTGAGGAATTAACCAATGGTGAGGTTAATGAAGGGGACATTTCCACTTCGTATAATCCAGAAAATGGTGAATTTCAGTTTATTTTGGAACCGTCATCAGGTACTGCATTGCGGTATACGTATCTGCCTTCTGTGGGTAAGGCAGCATCCCGGATTTTTTTGTTTGGGTTCCAGCGTCCTTATGACGCACCACAAATTACGGGTACGTGGGAAAGCCAGTTTCAATCCCATAAACAACATACCGATCAATGGCGACTAACACTGGATATTGTTTCCGTTTTACATTTCCGTATCGATGCAACCTATTCACTACACGTGTATCGCGATGAATACGATGAATCGGGTACGGTGATCGTACGTACAGATATTGCAGAGCAAGAAGGTACATGGTACTTAACGGAGGAGGGGGCATTATATTTGCAGCATGAAGACCTTTCCGAACCGATTGAACACCCGTATCTCTTCTCAGGTAAGTATTTTGCCTATGGTGTATATCTAGCTCCCTCTCGTGAGTAATTTACCATCAGGTTCTCCAATTAGCAAACCATGCAATTCCCTGTGAAGAAAAACGGATGATCCTAATCCGGAAGTAACCGATTTGTCCATTTGTTTAATGGCTACCTGTTTTTCCATCGTACCTGCTTGAAGGGCTTCTTCTTGAATCATCGTTTGAAGTGCGTGTTTCCCAAATGTAGTTGCTTCTTCCAATCGTTTGAAATGATGCTTGCCGATCACCCCTTCCAAAATAAAATTCCCCCGTGGAGTGATAGAAATCCGAATGGATTTACGAATGATAATTTTACTGGCAATCGCACCTACAGCATTTGCAACAGCGCTATATTCTGGAATTATTAAGGTTGTATCCAGTCGTTTTGCCATCTCCTCCAGAAAGGGGAGTGCTGGTGCACCAATTCCAATTATAGGGATATGCTGATGAACTCTACTTTCCAGGACTTCGGTTCCTCCCTTTAAAAACGCATGTAGAAAAGCTTGTTCGGGAGTTGAATGAACTGGGGAAGGTGGGGAGCAATTTGTATTCCATTGTTTATTGATAAACTCAAGATACAGCATACCGTAGATTTTTTCCCATACAGCGCTCATGATTTGGTCGGGATCGGTTTGTGACAGCTTCGCATAAAGAATAAGAAGCCGATGTGCTGCAGTACGATCCCAGATAGTGCAGCGATCCTGAATATGGAGAAGATCGGTTGGGGTTAATCCGCCTTGGTTTATTACGTGTAACGTTTCCAACCGCTGCAAATTCATCGTACTCCAATGAATTGCGTTTGTTGCTTTCGCCAATTCCATCACTGAATATGGGCGGTCACGCAATCGTGAAATGACTTCGGCTTCCAATGGATTCAATTTCATTTGATAAGGTTCTCGATTGAGCTGATAAAATAGAAAAGCCTCCGAAGAATCAAGATAGTGAATAGGGAGTTGCTCAAGGTATTCAAAAGCCCGTTTCAGATTTGAGTTGTTGCTACTAAGCCAGGAAATGGGTGAAATACGTTTGGGGCCGATTCGATAATCACCACGTTCCCATGCAATTTTGCTATCCCCACCTAATCCTACTGTTCGAATATCCAAACCTCGAGTATGAATGGAGTGGGCTCCAATAGAGATATAATTTTTAGCGAGTGTAGGCAATCGATCTTTAATGAGTGCCATATCGGTGGTTGTTCCTCCAATATCCACCACGACAGCATTTTGTTCCTTAGTAAGGGCTAAAGCACCGGAAACACTAGCAGCAGGGCCTGAAAGGATGGTTTCAACTGGTTTTTTTAGTGCCATGTGGATACTCATCTGAGTACCATCACCCTTTACAACCATGATAGGAGCATGAATACCTTTTAGGGAAAGGGTTTGTTCCATGGTTTTAAGAAATTGGGTAAGTCGAGGGATGATTTTTGCGTTTGAAATAGCGGTATACGCTCGACTTCTGTAATTCAGTGTTGAAGACAATTCACTTCCGCATGTTACATCATAATCCCATCGAGATTGGATGATATCTCGAATTTGAAATTCATGCGCTGGATTTTTATCCGCTGCATATGCAGAAATAGCAAATGATTGTGCTCCTCGCTCCAATAAGCGTTCTACGGCATGTATCACTTCTGTGGTATTCACAGGCTTACGTTCAACCCCATCAATTTCCATTTCTGCGCTTAAAATTTCTATGGGATGGTGTTCGATATCACCTGGTTGATACATCCCATAGGCAGCCATAGCAAGCAATCCCACTTTTAATCCGGTTTGTTCTACTATGGTATTTGTTGCTAACGTGGTGGATATAGCGACCATTTGAATTTGAGGGAATAATGAAGAATCCAATTGACCCAGAGCGTTTTGGATTCCTTCGGTATAATTCCAATGGGTTGTCCGAGTCTTTCCGGATTGAAGAACACGTTGACGGTGTTTATCATAAAGGACAACATCGGTATAGGTTCCACCAGCATCGATTCCCAATCCAATTTTTTCGTGAGATGTATAGGGGAATGGATCCTGCGAGGAATCGGAAGGATGGGTAATAGGCTTTTCTTTCATGGCGGAAAAATAATGAAATCTACTACATCACACAACTTTTTGTTTGACTTTCGATTCTGCTTCTATTAGAATTTATAAGACCTAATCAGGTTTGTTTGCACCCGTAGCATAATGGATAGTGCGTTGGACTCCGGATCCAAAGATATGGGTTCGACTCCCGTCGGGTGTAATATCCTAGTCCCATCATTCCAATTATCCCTTGAAAGGACAACGTATGAGCCCATCCATTCATGAAAAATTTGCTCGTGTACTCGTAGAATACTCTCTGGGAGTAAAACCCAAAGAAGAAGTGAAATTAATTTCTTCGACCCCATCGGAGCCACTCTTTAAAGAGTTATTCAAACATATTTTACAGCAGGGGGCATTCCCACGGCCCCAGCTCAGCTTTGATCTTGATGAATATGAAGAATTGTTTTATTCCAATTGTGATGAGTGGCATTTGGATTATATTTCTCCAATTAATCAATAATCATCGCTGCACCAAAGAATTTAAAAACCCTTTCCAATGCGGATCAACAGAAAAGAGGGCGGCGTATGCAAGCCCAACAATCCCTCTCGCAGCTATTAATGAGCCGGCAGAATGAAGGTACTTTTCGATGGACTTATTGTTGTTTCCCTACCCATGCACTAGCTCAGGAAGCAGGGATGTCTCTTTCGGAGTATGAAAATTTTGTGTATGGTGCCTGTTTTTTAGATGAAGAGGATCCGGTGGAGGCTTGGAAACAATTTGCAAAACAACAACAGCGATATGTTGATTTTCTAAATGGAAAGCAGACCATCCGAATTGTGGGGAAGGATACGGATTTAACCGTTTCTGTAGAAGGACGTACCTGGATTAATTCTGACGCAAAACTAAATATGCCGGATGGCGAGGTATACACCTCCCCTGTAGAAGATACCGCTAATGGAACCATTTATTTTGATTACCCGGCGATATTTCAGGGGGTGGCGGTTGAGGGTGTCCGTTTTACCTTTGAAAAGGGGCAGATTGTCAAATTTGAAGCCGAACGAGGGTATGATTTTCTCAAACAGATTTTGTCCCTCGATGACAATGTAAAACGGTTGGGTGAGATTGCGATTGGGACAAATCAGAAGATCCAAACCCATACCCGGAATATTTTATTTGATGAAAAGATTGGGGGGTCCTGCCATCTTGCTATCGGATATTCCTTACCAGGTACCGGAGGGAAAAATGCCTCGGCGGTGCATTGGGATATGATTAAAAATATGAAACAAGGTGGCGAAATTTATGCGGATGGAGATTGCTTCTATCGAGATGGTGCTTTTTTGATTTGAAATACGGGTAAATAATATGTGGAGATAAGAAGACTATGAATCGAGAAAATTTTGTGAAGGATGCTTCATTTGATAGAAGCCGATAGTGAGGTAATTGGATAAAAGGAGTGGAGATCGGCATTTCTGAAGCCGTAAATTAAACTATGAGTGAAGCAAAAATGATTGGCATTTTGGCATCGGGAGATTCTGAATTTGCCCAAACATTTATCCGTCATATTAATAACCGACGTATTAAGAAAATACAAGCGGAATTCTGCCAGATTTCTGCATTCACAACGGAGGATTCGTTTCCGTATAAGGTGATTGTAGATCGAATTTCTCATATGATGCCCTATTATCAAACCTTTTTAAAAGCAGCGGTAATTAAGGGGGCGTATGTGATTAATAATCCGTTTTGGTTTCAAGCGGATGACAAATTCTTCAATTATACGGTGGCACAAAATTTAGAAATTCCAGTACCCAAAACGGTGTGCTTGCCACAGAAAGATTATAAGCACGAATGGGTTCCCCTTGACTTAATCAACCTTGCGTATCCCCAAGATTGGGAGGGGATTTGTAACTACATTGGATTTCCTGCTATATTAAAACCCGTTGATGGGTATGGTTGGCGTGATGTATATAAAGTCCATCATTTTGATGAATTGATGCGCTATTATGATCGAACGGGAACCAGAGTGATGGTGCTTCAAGAATGCATCAATTTTGATGATTATTTCCGTATCTTTGTTTTGGGAAGGAAACGAGTAATCCCCACGCGCTACATTCCTGATACCCGAAAATACATTATTGATATGCATAATGTGAATAAGCCTTTGTTGGATAAGATGTCCGATATGGCAATCCAATTATGTACGGTGTTGGGGTATGATAT
>CAYPZJ010000308.1:0-6391 GCA_964414635.1 uncultured Spirochaetia bacterium | reverse complement strand
CTGGAGCAATACAATGTACTCCCATCCACAACCCATCAATTACGCTTTGTTGATTTTCGTGTCGGGTTGGATGTGCGGTGGATCCCATTCCGGTGGCCTCGTTTTTTTGAAATCTATTTAGGGGGTCGATTTGGGTTGACGCAATCTCAATTTTATGATCAATCCAGTCCTACATATTTTGAGGTGGATTCGTTTTCCAATACCGATCTGGCAACAGCATGCTATCTGGGTTTCACCTTTAATCCCATTCGTTGGAATACAGGAGCGATGGGAATAAGTCTTGATATGGGTATTGATTACCATTCCATGACCAAATATAAGGAAAAGGAAATCAATTTATTTGGAGCACCTGTTTACAGAGAATCCGATTGGATGTATCTGTGGGATGTATTTGCTCGATTGTACGTAACCCTTCATTTTGGGTTAAGAGAAGATCAGTAAACGCTCATCGCACGGATGAGCAAAGGAGCATAATATGAAACAATATGTAATTATATACCGTTTTATTACAACTATGATTGTTACAGCAGGGATGGTCACCATCCTATTGGGTTCATGTACTGCTGAAGATTCACCTTATGATTCGGGGTCGCCCAATGATTTTTACTATAACAATCCGATTTTCCCAAACACTTCGTATTTAAGTTTAACCATTACGCCCAATCGTGGGAGTGCAACCCCCTCATTTACGTGGAATCGTGAATTTGTGCCGCTTCGTGTGATAATGATATTCGACCAAGGAATCGATATCAATCGAGAAAGTCTTACTATTAACAATATGGTAGATGCGGTGTGGGCATGGAATAGCGATATGGAAACCGAATTAGTACGAACCATCTCGTTTGAGGATGGATTGAATGTTGTTGGGGGAACCCTTCAATCGGGGAAACCAACGCCATTAAGTAACGATTATTATTATATCGCTTCGTGGACCTATGATGAAATGATGTTTCCCAATCGCTCTACTCATGAGATCATTTATTACACAACAGAAGCAGAGGAGGAATAATATGAGACTATACCTCATTAGCTTCACTATCGTTATTTTAGGTTTCGTCTGCTTACACTGCTTTCCAGATGATAATACTGGCTTTTACTACTATAACAACTTATTCCCAAACACCTCACGTTTTTCTATCGCAATTTCTCCAGGGGATGAGGGTTCCACCAATCCTGACTTTAGCTGGTCGGTTCGAGATGAACATTTCATAGCGCTCTGGATTTTTGATGCACCTATCCGAGTGGATTTTTATGAACGGGTTATTTTGAATAAAAAAGATGCGATTTGGATGTGGAATACGGAATTACCCACAGGAAGAGAAGGAAATGTACGTTATTCAGATGGTGTACAGGTTGTGAATGGCATCCCACAGGAAACCGGATCAGCAGTGGATTTACCTTTAGGAACATATTATTTTGGAGGATGGTCTCAAGATGAGTCGATGGATTTAGTTCGATCGAGTAACAAACTCATCTATACAAAGATAGAATAAACTCAATTATGAAACAATTTGATTTTGGAAGCAATTGGGATGCGTATTCCCGGAAGGTACTCGATGCAGAAGCTGTAGCACAGGCAAGAAACGATTTCAAAGCCCTGGTTGGAACAGATAATCTTTCTGGGGTAACCTTTTTGGATATTGGATTCGGACAAGGTCTAAGTTTGTTAACCGCTGCAGAATTAGGTGCTATTGTCGTGGGAAACGATATTAACCCAACTTGCAAACGCGTCGTTGAAGCGAACAGTAACCTGTTATTTCACATCAATCCCAAAACTATTCCCATTGTTATTGGATCCATTCTTGATCCACAAGTTGTTGAAGAATTAGCAAACCATCTTCCTCCTGATGAAAACGGTTACGATTTAGTACATTCCTGGGGAGTGCTTCATCATACAGGTTCCATGTGGAAAGCCATATCCAATGCAGCGAGCCTTGTTAAACCAGGTGGACGTTTCATTATTGCTATATACCAAAGGCATTGGTCCTCTCGATTTTGGCTATGGATAAAATGGTTGTATAATCGAATGCCTCGAGCAATTAAATGGTTCATGATTCAAGTGTTTTATATCATCATAGCCATTGCAAAATGGTTGGTTACCCGCCAAAATCCATTCCGGTTACGACGCGGGATGCATTTTTATTTTGATGTGGTGGATTGGCTAGGAGGGTATCCTTACGAATATGCGAGTCAAAAAGCCATTATAGAATATATTGAAGAGTTAGGGTTTTCGGTTGTTTCAGTCATACCCGCTCACGTTCCAACCGGATGTAATGAATTTATATTTAACAAGCATACAGTATGAAAGGATGATATGGTTGATTATTGTTCACCTGTTCCAGTTTAAATCATATTAGCAAATGGATTTTACACGCACCTAAAAAACTCGTTAAGCGGTTTATAGCGTTTTACAAAAAGGAATCTAAAAACGAGTATAAAATACCAACGTGCACAACAAGCCTATTCATAGCCCGATAGTAAATAATCGTGGGATTATCTAATTGCACCCCTTAACCAAGTTGGGAATAAATTCAATTTTGGGTAACGGCAAGCCTCATCCCTACAAATGTTTTCAGTAGGGGCAATTCTTGCGATTGCCCCGGATTGCTTTAATTGAATTATTATTGGACACGGTATTAGCGGATGATAATATCAAAGGGGAAGTGGCACTACAAGTTATTTTCATAAGATACATTAAATTGAAAGATCGCATGGTATTTCTTTCCATAATACGTTTGAGGGAATATTACGCTCCCTCTTGTTTTGTATCATTTTCGTGTAGTTAACCGTAGTGAATCTAAGGCTAGCTATCCCTTAGTAAGGTATTTTGCAGCAATTCATATACAAAATATTGAACAGTATTGAAAGATGCATATATTACCAAGGGTACTAAGAAATCAGTTAACTTCATCGAATGACTGTACTAGTGAATGTTTCATTCAAATCGTTGTATTCGATAATTCAAGGAATCTGCAACATACAGATAGCCATCTGGAGAGATGAAAATCCCTTCCTGAATCCGAGTATTAAATTCACCTGTAGCAGATCCAATACTTGAAGAGCCTCCTGGTTCAAATCCAGAAGTATGCCCTGTACCAATCCATCCGAGATAAATAGCGTGTTTACTCCATTTTTGAACTTTAGCACCGTATCGCTCACCCACATAAATATTGCCTGCATGATCCACTTCCACACCGACCGGGAATTCAAATTGCCCATCCCCATTACCTTGGGATGGTGCTGGACCTGTATTCCATCCATCTGCATGACCTGTACCTATCCAACCAATATAGACACCATCTGCAGTCCATTTTTGGATGCGATGGTTATAATAATCAGCAATGAGTAAATTCCCGTTTAAGTCCGTACAAATTCCCATTGGAGAATTAAATTCCCCATCGCCATCCCCAATCCCGGGTGCTATACCCGTTCCCCAGCCGGTCGTATGCCCCTTTCCAATCCAACCAATATAATTTCCATCCGTGTCCCATTTTTGTATTCTGCAATTAGCACAATCTGAGACATAAAAATAACCATCCGTGGTAACAGTAATTCCCTTTGGATTACGTAATTCCCCATCCCCACTACCCATGGTTGCCCCTGGTCCAGTTGCCCAGCCGGTTGTATGCATTCTGCCAATCCAACCGAGACTATTTCCATTAGTATCCCACTTTTGGATACGATGATTACCATAATCCACAGTGAGAAGATAACCGGTGGTAGTACTATCTATATCGGAAGGAAGTAAAAAGGATCCTGTTGATGAACCGAGTCCCGCACCTTTTCCACCAGCAAACCCAGCGGTATGAGTATCTCCAACCCAACCAATATTGTTTCCATTTATATCCCATTTGCAAATCCTATGGTTCGAACTATCCACCACATAGAGATAGTTATTCAAGCAAACTAGCCCCTCTGGATTTGAAAAACTACGTTGATCGTTCGATTCCACAGTTCCATCTGTTGTTTTCCACCCATCACTTCCGCCACCGATCCATGACGCGTTAATCCCTATAGCGATGTTAGTCCCAGTAAAAGTAGCGTCATTAGGTACTCCTATAGCGTCCCCTGTTAAATCCATTACATTTGTAGAAACGGTACAAGTATATGGACTACCATTGGTTTGGGTGGTTGTGGTTAACTGCACCAACCGATTGCTGAAGTCTGAACGCTTAACACTGGAAATAGTCAATCCGGGGATATCATAATTACTGATAACCTCCGCAGAAGGTAGTGCTACATCATCGGTGAATAGAACCAATACATGGGTTTTATCCGAGGCATAGATTTCTTCGACTGTAACTGCTGCTTTTCCTACAAATGTGTCACTTTCCCCGCTAACAGGTATGGCATTGGAAGACAAATCCTCCACATTAATAACTGTCAGTGTATAGGTGATATCAGATTGAGGTGATGTTCCAAGTGTAACAATACGGTGATCTAATGCGTTTCGCGTTGCCGAGGTAATCGATAAAGCAGGTGTAATAGAATAATTGCCAATCGTTTCAGCAGTAGGGCCATCAACGGGTTCATCAAATGTTATTCGAATACTAACATTATCAATAGTTGTAATGGAGCTAATCTTTGGTGGAGCACTATCCACACTTTCACCTATATAATCGACTTGATTGCAGGAAGCTGGAGTACTACCGATAGGAAAATAATTTTCATCTTCAACGTGCTGTATGTTTAAGGTGTAGGAGTAACCCAAATGGGGGGTTGTCGTAAGAATTACCTTCCTATGATCAAGACTATCTATTTGAACAGATGAAACAGTAATTCCACCAGCTGGTGGATTTCCATTGGTATCGATTGTATAATTTGCTGTATCTACTGCGGTAGGCGAAGTAACCGCTCGGTTAAACATTAAATAAAGTAATACATCCGACTGGGGTTCGACTGATTCGATACAGAGTTGATATTCTCCTTGAAATGCAACGCTGGTTGTATCCATCATGATATTATTTGTATCTTCAATATTACGAGCTGTTAAGGTATACTGGATAAACGATTGTGTATTGGTATTGAGTTCTACAATTGAATAATTTGAGCTCAATCGGGTTGCGGATGATATGGAAAGCCCATCGATTGCATAGTTTGCCAAATTTTCTGCACTACTCTCATTCATAGCGCTTGAAAAATACGCCCGTACTAATTGGGGATTAACAGATTCTGCCGAAAGCAAAGTGGGTGGCGAAGGCTCTTTATTACTACCATGGAATAATCCGGAGTTAGGTGTTCCAATAACATTATCAGCATTATCTTCTACATTGGTTACAGTGCAGGTATAGTCAACATCCGATTGGGGTGAGGTACTGATATGAACGAGCGTGTTGGAAGAATCTACCAGCACTATGGCAGTGAGGGTTAGCCCGGGAATAGAATAATTATTAATATCGAGCAAATGATTTTTCTTTATCGGTTCACTAAATTGGAGTTGTACTGTGCCTTCGTTTATTGCGGAAATCGAGGTTATATAGGGGGCGTCAGTATCTTCGATTATCGTTCCCCGAACTTCTATCGTTTTACTTGTATCACATAAAACATTCCCTGCTAAATCCCTGATATCTCCAAATACCAAGTAATCCAATACGGATTGATCGGTAGTATAAATATCAACGACAAGTGGATTAGAACGGTTTACTACCGAATTAATTGTTAAGCCAGGAATCATGTAATTGGATCGATTCGTAACGGTAACCGGATCCATTAGTTCAGAAAAGGCAATCCGAATTAAATTCCGATGAATCGCTTGAGCTGAAACGACTTGGGGACAAATAGTATCCAAGCCCACTTCATACCCACTAAAATCAGCATAATTGGGATCTTCAATGGGATTGCCATATGCACTATAAATGCTGGAAACATATACTCGATATTTTTGAGAAATCTGTTGCGCTGTGGTTAATTCAACTATAGTAGGGTTATCAGGATCAAACACAGCTAAAAAAATTTCCAGATCATCAATAGAATAAGATTCAGTAGCTGAAGCAGTATCAGGATTCAAGGATTCTGAAAAGGTTATTCGAACTTGTGATGGTGAAACCGCCTCTGCAGAAACCACAAAAAGCGAAGTTTTGTTCGTTTTAGTTTCAACTAAAATATCTCCGAATTGAATCCCCCCAAAGCAGGAAAATATAAAAGGGAAAAAAAATAACATGTAAATATATATATTATATTTTCGTTTTGTCATACGCACCTCTCACTTTATAATCAAACTCAAGGATTTGATTTCTACCCATTTCTTCCAAACTCACCCTCGCCTGCTAACAAAATCCATCAACACAATCAGAAAACTTCTGACCCTTTGATTGTAGATTCTAAGATAAAAAAATAATTGTACTGACCCCCTATTGATTGGACTACTTTCAGGATAATTAAGGTGACAACG
>CAYPZJ010000307.1:0-6405 GCA_964414635.1 uncultured Spirochaetia bacterium | reverse complement strand
GATCGATGAATGAGGACAACTTTATGGGAAACCAAGAGAAATCAAAGACTGCGAAATCCAATGCTGAAAAAACTCAGAAAGATCCAAAACATGAAGAAAATCCAGATCGCCCTGAATTGGACGATTCTATGGAACAGGGGTCAAATTTGAGTGGCGAAGGTATTGAAGAGCTAACCATTATCCAACAAGAGCTTTCCGAAAAAAACGACGCGAACATTGAATTAACCAAGAAATTACTGGAATACGAGGATTTGATAAAACGCACCCAAGCAGACTTTCTTAACTACCGCCAGAAAGCGTTGAAGGAACGCGAAAACACCATTCAATCTACTAAAGCAGATGTTATCCGTGAATTTTTACCGATCGTGGATTCGTTTGAGAAAGCAGTCGAGGCGTATAAAGGAAAAGAAGCGCATGTGGATGTGGATTCGTTAATCCAAAGTCTTGAGATGATGGAAAAACAAATAAAAGATATCCTTGCCAAACAAGGGGTTAAGGAAATTCCCGCAGCCGAACAAGAGTTTAATCCCATGTTTCATATTGCGATGCAGATGGATGAGAGTAAATCTGGTGAATTCGACGAAGATACGGTCACTCAGGTACTTCAGAAGGGTTATACTCTAGGAGATGATAAAGTGATACGGCATTCCACCGTCATTGTAGCGAAAGGGAAACCGGGGAATCCTATTCAAAAAGAAGTACCAATAGAGGATTCGGAACCAACGAAGGATTAATCCGAAGGAATGAGTTATGGCAGATAAGCGTGATTATTATGAGGTGTTGGGTGTTAGCAAAACCGCATCTAACGATGAAATAAAGAAAGCCTATCGGCAGCTGGCGATCAAATACCATCCGGATCGGAATCCAGATAATAAGGAAGCGGAGAATCTGTTTAAGGAAGCCACGGAAGCGTATGAAATTCTTATGGATCCACAGAAACGATCTGCCTACGATCGATTTGGTCATGATGGGGTCTCTTCCCGTTTTGGACAAGGATTTGATGCAGCTGGGTTTAATTTTACAGATATCTTTGATGGATTTGAAGACATTTTTGAAGGGTTTTTCGGCGGAGGACGAGGTCGACGGCGCGGACGCGGGTCGCAAGCTCGTCGGGGTGCGGATTTACGATATGATCTCACTATCCAATTTGAGGAAGCGGTGTTTGGAAAGAAGACAGACATTGAGTTCCCACGGGAAGAAACCTGCTCAGCGTGTAACGGACTGGGAGCCAGTTCCCCAGATAAAGTTCAAACCTGCCCTGCATGTGAAGGAACTGGGCGTGTGGTTCAAACCCAATTGATTCTGAGTATCTCTACCACTTGTGTACGCTGTAGCGGTCGTGGTACAATTATTACCGATCCTTGTAAGTCCTGTGGTGGAAACGGGAAGATCAGGAAAAATAGGAAAATATCGGTTACGATCCCGCCTGGGGTGGAATCGGGGACACGACTTCGATTTGGAGGTCAAGGTGAATCGGGCGAACAAGGCGGGGAATCGGGCGATTTATATGTGGTTATTCATGTTAAGGAACACGAGCATTTCAAACGTCAGGGCAATGATCTCATTTGTGAGTTACAAATTCCGTTCACGCAAGCTGCTTTAGGTGGTGAAATCCACATTCCCACATTGGATGAACGCTCCATTAAATTTAAAGTTCCAGAAGGAACGCCTTCGGGCCAGGTATTCCGAATCAAGAATGAAGGAGTCCCTTTTCTAAACGGTACAGGGCGAGGGGATCTTCATATTATTGTTGATATTTTGGTTCCAAAGAAGCTGAATGGAAAACAACGGGCTCTCTTGCAGGAATTTGCTCAATTGAGCGGAGAAGAAGTGAATATAAAATCTGATTTGAAAACCAAAGTACGAAATACATTTCGGTTTAGTTAAACTGAACATTATACAAAGTCGTAAATTGGATTGGTGGCGTACTGAATGGGACTCCATCAACATGTGCGATAGTGGAAGGTGTGGAAAGAAAAATTCGGATGGACAATCGATGTATCCATATCCGTAAGTGAATCTCATAATGATGAATCAAAAACAAGGTCTTTGCGGACGAGGTAAAGCAATCCTTCTTTTAATAAAGATTGCTTCGTCGCTTCGCTTCTCGTAACGATACTTTATTCCTCAGAGGTTGTCTTAAGATATTTTCGCATTACTTTGGGATTCATCCCATATCCGTTTGGAAGTTGACCAAATACAAAAAAAGCATTATCATTAGTAACCCTACACCGGGGTCATAGATTTCGTGCTCCCGTAAGCATTGATTCAAGCACAAACGGGAAATATTACAAAACACCACGAAAACATACTTGGATTCCAAGAACATAGGTAAAATAAACATGGAGCAATGAAATGAGAGTTTTTTTTCTTAGTCTAATGGCACTACTTATTCTGATCATGAGCGTTGGATGTTCGAAACCCCCCGAAGATAAGTTTAAAGACTACTTGTCAGGCTTGATTGCTGTTATGGAAACGAAGGATCAGACTCAAGCAGTTACAAAGGTAAAAGATTATATCCAAACCAACCAGGCTGAACTCAAGCAGATTGCCGAGGAGCTTGCTTCTACGATTGAACAAAAAAGCGAAGATGAAATTGATGATTATATCGCGAACGTGTTCAAAAGCATACATCCCGTTATGCCCAAGTTATATTCCCTAGAATCGACTTATAAAAGTAATCATGAGATGTCAGAAGCGCTTAATCCCATTGCCGAAACGCTTCAACCTGTTGAAGAGGCAATTGAAGCCAAACTTATTGAGTTCCCTTCATCCGCATCAGAATCAACACCACCTGATGCTAGTTCTACTCAAAACCAACCCGAAACAGATACTCCATCAGACGATTCAGAAACTACATCCGAACAAACCGACGGTGAATCTGCCTCCGACGAAACACCCCAACCTGAAGCAGAAACGACTGAAACAGAACCAGCTCCAGATGAAAATACTGAATAAGTAACTAGTGTTTTGATGCGTTCGAAACAATGGTTGGGATTGCTTATACAACTTGTCTGGATTATTGGAATTGGATGGATAACCTGGGGATGTGCCATCTCACCAGAAGATCGTTTGTCAAATTATTTGTATCGTCTTTCAGATAGCCTTAGTACCTCCATGAATGAAACAGAACTTACCAACACGCTCCAGCAGTTTTGGGATAACGAAAAAGAATTGATAACACAGGCAGTCCAAGCCTTTCACGAGAAAATGAAACAGATGAATTGGGAAGAACACGTTGCGTATAAAGACCGGCTCATGGAATTAAAACAGGTGCATCAAGCTGTAAATGAGGTACTTCGGATGAAGCTTCACCCGTGTTACGACCACCTTCCTTGTAAACAAATTCTAACGGATATGTGGGAGACATTGACCTTATTTCAAACCAACCCCTAGAATCTCCACGAAAAAATCAGTTCGAATCAAGCAACCATTATGCATCGTCGATATATAAATCCACAACTAACCATTCGGAACACAACCTTCTATTGGGGTACACAAACGTATGTGATGGGTATTGTAAACATGACCCCCGATTCCTTTTCGAAAGATGGGTTGGAAACCAATGTAGATAAGGCGATGCGGCAGATTGAACGATTTATTAAAGAAGGGGTGGATATTATAGATATAGGCGGAGAGTCTACTCGCCCCGGACATCAAACTGTTAGTGAATCAGAAGAATTGGATCGTGTGCTTCCACTCATACAGAAAGCCCGTACACAATGGGAGATCCCCCTATCCATTGATACAACCAAAGCAAAAGTTGCTCAGATTGCATTAGATGCGGGTGTGGATATGATAAACGATATCTGGGGGACAGAACCGAATAATCCAAGGATGAAGGTTGCAGCAGCATACGGGGTTCCTATTATTTTGATGCATAACCGAACATCGACCGCATATCCAGATCTCATAAGTACCATCTTAAAAGAGATGGATGAAATGGTGGGGCAAGCTGAACAAGCAGGGATAGCATCAGATCATGTAATTATTGACCCTGGTATTGGTTTTGGAAAGACCCCAGAACAGAACATTATCGTTTTACAGGAACTTAAAAAGATGCATCGATGGGATTTACCAGTGCTTTTGGGTGCAAGCCGAAAATCGGTAGTTGGATATATGTTAGATTTACCCGTTGAGGATCGTCTAGAAGGAACCTTGGGTATCCATGCCTGGGGTATTGTTACTGGAATGGATATCCTTCGGGTCCATGATGTGAAAGAAACCAAACGTATGATACGCGTTTTGGATCGTTTAACACAGCGGAAAAAAGGGGAGCAAGACTACCATGGATAAAATTTCTCTCAATCAGATGACTTTTTTTGGCTGTCATGGCGTATTTCCAGGTGAAAAGCAAAAACCACAACCTTTTATCATAGATGTGATTATGTATTTGGACTTATATGAAGTGAGTCGAACTGATCATCTAAGTGAATCCATTGATTATAATCAGGTTTATGAAAATGTAAAGCATGTAGTAGAGGATCATTCCTATTATTTAATTGAGCGGATTGCAGGTGAAATTGCCGAAATCATCTTAAATCGTTATGATAAAATTGTGAAGGTAACGGTACGCCTGCAAAAAAAATATGTAGAGGCGTTTAGCGGAAATGGAACACCTGAAGTTGAATTATCCCGCACTCAAAAGAAATGAGGGATCGTATGGTATCAAATATCAACGTTAAAACAACCAATCAAACACAAATGATCGATATCACGAACGATATCCAGCGACTCGTTAGCAACGTCGGAATGGAATCGGGAATCTGCTGTATTTATGTACCTCATACAACAGCAGGTGTAACCATCAATGAAGGGGCAGACCCGAGTGTTCGACGGGATATTCTATATGAACTCAACAAGATAATCCCATTTCAGGACGGATATCAACATGGCGAGGGGAATTCTGCTGCTCATATTAAAAGTAGCATTATCGGTGTTTCGTTAGATGTTATTGTCGATCAAGGACGTTTACTGCTTGGAACTTGGCAGGCAATCTATTTCTGTGAGTTCGACGGTCCCCGACATCGAAAACTGCACGTGAAGCTGCTTGCGGATAACTAACCGGTGTATTCTGAATCAGCCACAGAATGTCCTACTGAGCATCGAAGATCAATTCCATCACTGCTGATTCTCGGACTCAATCATATAGGGGACGCAGTCTTATCTCTTCCCTTGATTCATCATCTGAAAACCCATTTCCCTCAGACACACCTCACGTATATTGCTGGAACAAAAGGAGCAACTACTTTGCTTCAATATGTTCCTGTTATTGATGAATTGCTCGAAACCCCATTTCAGTTCCAAGCCCTTCGCAATACCATTCGTCACGCATCTGGTTATCCATTTTATGGAACACTAATTCTTTCTGCATCATTTGTATCCGCTGCGTGTACTTTAGGGCTTCGTACGGGAATACGAATCGGATTCAACAAGGAAGGACGTGGGATCTTTTTAAATCATAAATTTCTTGTGGATACGTCCACTCATCTTGTAAATCGATTCCTAGATCTCGCGATTCCTTTGGGGATCCCCTCACCTGACTCTCCAACCTATCCTTCCATTATCCTTCCTAAAGCGCAACAAATAGAAGTAAACCAAATACTGAACACACAATGGGGAAAAACGACCCCACCCATTCTAATTGCTTCGGCAACCACCCGTCCCTCAAAAACGTATCTTCCCGAATATTGGCAAACCATCGTTCAGCACTTCGATCCCAATTATCCCATTGGTTTTATTGGTGGATCGATGGATTATAACACGATTCATAGTTGCATCCCCCAAAAAACTATCCAAACAAAAAACCTAGCGGGGATAGTTCCACGTTCCCTTTTACCCTCATTAATCCAGATGAGTCGCTTATTGATTACATGCGATACGGGTCCTATGCATTTGGCAGATGCGCTTGGAATACCTGTGATTGCACTATTTGGTGCGACTTCACCTGATCATTATGGACCGTATACCCAACGAGAGCACGTATTATACACTCCCCCTACTTGTAGTCCTTGCTACCAACACCATTGCACTCATTCCATATCCATGAAATGTATGCAGGACATTCATCCCAAAACAGTAATAAACCGCGTAAACGAGGTGCTTTGTTTAACTGAATAACAAAGCGGGTGCGAATTTTGCACCGATTTTATTGTTTTTCCTAATAGGGCAAGTTATGGACTCCATCAAACATAAGCATATATAATTAGACAACTTGTGCTTACGAATTCATCCAAATAATTGTAAAGGTGGATTGTCGTTTAATGTAGGCTCCCACTATTTTTTTACGCGATAACCCACCCAACTTAAAGAACAATAAACCCGAAACTCGAATCACATCCTAGCAAAGCGGATGAATCTCATACTGATGAAACAAGTACAAAGTCATCCTATGTTATTTGTCAA
>CAYPZJ010000306.1:0-6433 GCA_964414635.1 uncultured Spirochaetia bacterium | reverse complement strand
ATGGAACAGCATTTAATCATCAACAGGAATCTACCATTTTTTAAATTCGCACCCGTTTTATTATCCCAGTCGATGAATTCATTCATCGGGATGGTAGTAGGGGTAGTGAGAACCATTTTTTAAACTCGTCCCCATCTTTTTCAAAGCATTTGCCGGTTGGATTTAGGCTTTGTTATACTCCTTTGGGACGTACATGGCAAATCCCATGGCGTTGAAATGGGAAGAGGTTGGTTTAGTTTACCAATCCTCTATTAACGGAGTTACTAAATCCGGTTAAATAATAAGGATGAATAATGGCGACGATTAATTCACATTATGACAAACTGGCAGCAGGATATCTGTTTCCGGAAATTACAAAACGTACACAGATCTTTTTAAAGGAAAATCCGGGGGTACAGGTTATGAAGCTCGGGATCGGTAACACTACCGAACCACTTCCTACAGCAGTGCTTAACGGGTTGCATTACGGGGTAGATAAGCTTTCTAAAAGAGCGACCTATACGGGTTACGGTGATGAGCAGGGATTTATCCCCTTACGCGAAGCACTTATGCAACGATATGCTCAATATGGCGTTCAGCTCGACGTGGATGATATATTTGTGAGCGATGGGGCAAAATGTGATACAGGAAATATCCAATCTATTTTCAGTGAAACGAATACGGTCGCGGTACAGGATCCAGCATATCCCGTCTATGTGGATAGTAACGTTATTGGTGGTCGTACACAAGGATGGAACGGGCATCAGTATGATGGTTTGGTGTATATGCCGTGTACGGAATCGAACCATTTCTTTCCTGCTGTACCCGATGGCAAAGTAGATCTGATTTATTTATGCAGTCCAAATAATCCCACTGGTGTAGTAGCCACCCATGAGCAATTGGCGCGGTTTGTCACGTATGCGCAACGAAATAAAGCGGTGATTATCTTCGACGCCGCATATGCTTCGTATATTCAGGATTCGAATTTGCCACGATCCATATATGAAGTAGACGGTGCAAAAGACTGTGCTATTGAAATTAATAGTTTCTCCAAAGAAGCCGGATTTACTGGTGTACGCTTAGGATGGAGCATTGTCCCTAAGCAATTAGTTGTAGAGGATGCAGAACCAGGCAAAGTTAATCGCCTGTGGAATCGGCGTCAATCGACCTTGTTTAATGGTGCATCCAATATTGTTCAAGAAGGTGGAGTGGCTATTCTCTCTCCGGAAGGACAAGAAGGATGCCGACAAATGATTCACTACTATATGGAAAATGCTCGGATTATTCGTACGGTATTAATGGATATGGGATTTACTTTATATGGAGGTGATAATGCTCCGTATATATGGCTTAGAACTCCACAAGGCATGTCGAGCTGGGATTTTTTCGATAAATTGTTACACGAAACACAGGTAGTAGGAACCCCCGGTGTTGGTTTTGGTCCAAGCGGTGAAGGATTTTTTCGTCTAAGTGCGTTTGGTCATCGTGAACAGATTGAACAAGCGGTAGCAAGTATTCAAACAAAATTAAAACTTTGAGACACATAATTGATGAAGGGGTCTGTCCGTCTAAAAGAAGAAATCCAACGGTATTATTCCCAGTTTCGCAGACTGGATCAGCCGGTTGCCTGGTGTTCGTCCGTTGGTCCGGTGGAAGTATTACTTGCTATGGGATTCTTGGTGTATTTTCCGGAGAATCACGCTGCGTTATTGGGAGCGCAGCGGCAAGCAAATCAAACCATTCCGAAAGCGCTTCAACTTGGATACGATGCCCTTACTTGTTCTTATCTTACCTCAGACATAGGTGCTTACCTGGCTGATGAAACCCCTTTAACCGATTCGTTTGGACTGCCATCCCTACCCAAACCAACCATCCTTGTATACAATACCAATCAGTGTCGGGAAGTACAGGATTGGTTCCGGTTTTATGCGAACGAATGGAACTGTCCACTTTTAGGAATTCATACTCCTAATTTTATTCAATCCTTATCCACAGCATTCATTCATGAAATCCAAGCACAATATGAGCGCTTAATCGACACAATTACCCGTCATACCGGACAAACGTTTGATGGGTCCCATTTTAAACAGTGTTTAGACTATACCAAACTCGCAAGTCGTTTGTGGAAAAAGATCTTGGATCTCAACCAAACACCATTTCCCGTTTTAACGTTTAGTGATTCCTGTGTGTATCTTGCACCCATGCTTTTGGGAAGAGGGCATCCCTGGGCGATTGAAATCTACGATGGGATCTATCAGGAATTATTGGAGCAGCAGAAATCTGCTTTGTTGTCCCCTCCACCGGTGCGAATATATTGGGATGGAATGCCTATCTGGGGACGTTTACGTAAACTGACAACTTGGTTGGAAGAGATTGGAGCTTGGATTGTTGGTTCAACCTATGCTTCCACTTGGAGTTTTGAATACTTACCTGATCATAGCTGGGGTATGGAAGAACTGGTATTGCTCTCGACCGATCTGTTTATTAATTGGGAACAATCTCGTAAGAAGAACTATTTAATTGATGCTTCTAAACGGTATCAAGTGAATGCGTTCGTCTATCATGAATGCCAAACCTGCGCACGGAATACCAATACACGGTATGCGTTGCCGCAGGATGTACAAAAAGCAACAGGAATACCCTATCAGATTATTTCCGGTGATATGAATGATATGCAGGCTGTTGATGATCAGCGCATCCGTACGCAATTGGAAGCATTGGTTGATCAAGCAGGGCTATTGTAACCGCACTCCCGCGGAAATTCAAGGATGAATCTTATAATTAGGATACCAGCGAACATAGTAAAGCAATTAATTTCTCGTAAAGAGATTACTTCGTCGCTTCGCTTCTTGCAAAGGAGAATTAGTTCTTAGGAGTTATTTTATCTCATTTGCATCAGTTTGAAATTCATCCAAAATCCAAAAAAAGTTTGACCTCTTTAGTAATGATTATTATCATTTAGTTAGATAGCTATACGAAGAATCGTATATACCTGTGAGATTTGAATGAAGAAACTGCGAACACTCGTTAATTCAATCAAAGCCGTTTCAGACCCCAGCAGAATTAGAATAATAGCAATGCTGACGATTAAACCATTGTGTGTCTGTGAAATTGCCGCAACGCTGGGATTATCACAACCAACGGTATCAAGACATCTGAAACAATTAAAAGATATGGAATACATCATAGAAGAAAAGGATGGGAAATGGGTGAATTACTCTTTGAATAAAGAAATTCCAAAGGATTCCTTTGTAGAAAAGATTCTAACAGCTATTATTTCAGAAATGAAACAGGATATCCAAGCACAGCATGATAAAGACAAAATAAAAACCGTATCTAGGCATGAGTTGTGTCAAAAGGAGTAATTTTTTTTATGCGAGACATTTCGTTATTTAGCTATATAAGAATACTCAACCCTCATTGACTCTAAACATCAAGGATACATTCAATGAAACATGAATTGAAAATCTTTGCTATCCTTTTAGGAATCTTTTTGTTTGGTTATTTCATCCCCTTTGAAAGCGATAGTATTCGACGTGCATTTAATGAAGCGTATTTAATGTTTCAGGAGTATACCAGAGAACATATTTTGACCTGCCTTATTCCGGCGTTTTTTATAGCAGGTGCGATGTCCGTTTTCCTATCTCAAGGAGCAATTATAAAATATTTCGGTGCGGATGCAAAGAAATGGATTTCCTATAGTGTTGCTTCCATCTCGGGTACTATTCTGACAGTATGTTCCTGTACTGTTCTGCCGTTATTTGCCGGTATCTACAAAAAGGGAGCAGGAATTGGACCTGCTACAGCCTTTCTTTATTCGGGACCCGCAATAAATGTTTTGGCTGTTCTTTTAACATTTAAAATATTAGGGGTAGAAATCGGGATCGCTCGATTTGTAGGTGCTGTGATATTTGCTGTTGTTATTGGTTTATTGATGGCTTTATTTTTTAGAAAAGAAGATAATGAAAGATCAAAGGATGACACCTTTGCTAGTCCTTCTCAATATGAAAAGAGTATATCTATATGGAAAAAGGGACTTCATTTTCTCAGTTTGATTTTGCTTTTAGTATGTGCAGCATGGGGTCAACCTGGAGAAGGCTCTCCTTCGATTTTCTCATTCATCTAATCAATAAAATGGTATATTGCAGGGGGATTACTATTGCTGACTATTTTTATGAGTTTGCTCTGGATAAAAATGGAAGATAACAAATTATGGATGGAATCGACTTGGGATTTTGCTAAAAAGATACTACCACTTCTATTTGGTGGAGTCTTAGTTGCTGGATTCCTTATGGGACGTCCGGGTCATGATGCCTTAATTCCATACAGTTGGATAGCAACCGTTGTTGGAGATAACACTATCGTATCCAGTTTTTTGGCATCGCTTGCGGGTGGATTCATGTATTTTGCAACCTTGACAGAAATTCCCATATTGGAATCCCTTATGGGCGCAGGTATGGCTAAAGGACCTGCTTTGTCCTTGCTTCTTGCTGGACCAGCAATCAGTTTACCCAATATGCTAGTTATTCGTGGGGTTTTAGGCACTCAAAAAACGGTGGTCTATATCGCGTTGGTTGTGATAATGGCAACTATAACGGGTTGGGTATATGGCACACTGTTTACATAAATCTACAACCATGTTAAGGAGAACGTTATGAAAATTGAAGTATTTGGACCGGGGTGTGCAAAATGCACCAAAACCTATGACACAATTTTGGAGGTGGTCAAAAAACATAATAAAGAAGCAGACGTGATTAAAATAGACGATATCAACGAACTTGTTAATCGCGGGGTCTTATCCACGCCTGCGGTTTTTATTGATGGCGTTCAGAAGCTTGCCGGACGCGTTCCTGATGAAAAAATAATTTTGAGTTGATTTGAATAATCCATAATCATCAATTGAAAAGGAGAAGAGAATGAAAAACTTACTGACTCTTCCACTAAGCCTACTATTAGGTTTATTCATTCTTGGATGTGGCTGTAATAGTAAAGCAAGCACCAACCAAAATACATCAGAAGAAAATACTGCTACAACTCAGCAAACTATTAATGGGGCAAATGTTCCTGAGAATAGGGTGGAACTGTATTATTTCCATGCAACCCGACGATGTCCTACGTGTACCCATGCTGAGGCATATATTGAAAAAGCCTTAGAAGAGTATTATTCCTCTGAAGTAGCGAGGAAACAACTGGTCTATCGTGCTGTTAATTTTGAAAAAAGTGAAAATCGTCCCCTCGCAGAACGATTTCAAATTCCTTTTAATGGATTGGTAATCAATGTGGTTAAAGGATCCGAAGAAAATCATTTCTTTGTAAAGCAATTGTTTCAAAAAGTCCATAAAGGGGAGCAACCTACTATTGATTTCTTGAAGGAAACGATCGACAAAGAGTTGAACAACCTATAAGGATCATTTCATGATGAACAGCATAAATTAAGGAACAAAGTATTAACCCTTTTAACCATCAATCTACAGTCTCCAGAAGGTCGAGTATTATTGGAACGATTTGATTAACCCTAACAGGATTTAGTTATACTCACTTGATAGTGGTTTGTTTTTTTTTGGGTGTTTGAGAGATTGAGACAATAGCCAAGGAGTTCATAATGGATATTCCTGTATTAACCGCATTTTGGCTTGGGATATTAACTTCAATAAGTCCTTGTCCGCTTGCTACCAATATTGCAGCAGTTTCTTATATCTCAAAAGATGTTTCATCCAAAAAAATCGTAATTCTTTCGGCTTTACTTTATGCCACAGGGAGAATGCTGGTTTATTTTCTAATAGGATTGGGGTTGATTACCGCATTGTTTAGCATAATGGATGTTTCTCTATTCCTCCAAGATACGATGGATATCATACTCGGACCCATTGCAATATTGGCAGGTGTTTTCTTGCTAATTGCCAATAAAATGTCTTTTTCGGGTACGGGAGGATTGCTTACTCGTGTGCAAGAGCGTGTTGCAAAAAAAGGAGTTTGGGGTTCTTTACTACTTGGAGGTTTGTTTGCTTTGGCTTTTTGTCCTATTACAGCAGCCATCTTTTTTGGAAGTTTGATTCCGCTTTCCCTTGTAAATACTGGGGGTGTCATGTATCCCATGTTTTACGGAATTGGGACCGGATTACCCGTTATCGCCTTTGCTTTATTAATTGCCTTTGGGGTGGGATGGATAGGTAATGCCTTCAAAAAGATTTCTCAGCTTGAAACAATTTTGCGAATTGCTACAGGAATCGTGTTTATTTTGGTTGGTTTATACTTCGTGTTTTTGTTTTTTGAGATTGATCTAATTTATGGGTGGTTTGCTGCTTGCTGATTTTCATAGAGTATAAATGAGCTATAATAAATTATGTTGTGATGGGGCAAGTTGTACATAAATGTAATTCAGGAGTCCATGTTTTATGAGTGTCTTAGCCCCCTAAATGATTGGACCATTTTGGGTGTTAATTAAACTAACAAA
>CAYPZJ010000305.1:0-6461 GCA_964414635.1 uncultured Spirochaetia bacterium | reverse complement strand
ATTATTTGTATCATTTATTGTATCAAATAGGACGATATATCCTAATATAGAAAACAAAAATGAAAGAATAAACTCACTTTGTTTTCTATAAAGGTTCCCAGCCTCAGGTGCTTTCTTTTTTTTTATGGTTTTCGACTATTTCTAACCAAGAATTACAGCGAGGTACAAGAATTTTCTATCAACATGTATTGATTAACTATGGACTCGAATACGGGGATCCAACAAACTATACAAGATATCTACTATTAGATTGAAAAGGATAACCAAACTAGAATACAATATCACACATCCAATCAACATATTATAATCCGAGCTTAATACCGATTGGACAAAATATTGCCCAATTCCCGGGATCGCAAAAAGATATTCAATCACAATGGAACCTGTAAGAATCCCCGCAGCAGTAGGTGCCATATAGGTAAGGATAGGTAAAAACGCATTCCGTAATGCCCATTTAAAATAAATATCCATTTTGGGTAATCCGAATGCCCGATGGGTGCGAATATAATCCGATTGCAGTGATTCCAGCATAGAAGCTCGCGTGAGTCGCGTGATATACGCAGCCACAGGAAGAGCCAGCGTTATAGATGGTAAGATTAAATGGGGGAATTGCCCCCAACCCGCTACAGGAAATAAACCTAGAATAAACCCGAAAAATAAGATTAGAAATGCACCTAATACAAAGTTGGGAAGACTGATACCCAGTAACGTAAACAGTAGAACACTCATATCCTGCCAGGAATTGGGACGGGTCGCAATCCATACTCCAAAAAATAAACCTAAAAACAATGCAAGCATCAATGCAAACCAACCAATGGTTGCAGAAACGGGAAGACTAAGCAATAAAATTTCTTGAACAGTTCGATCCCGATGGGTAACCGAATACAAGGTACCAGATAATAAATCAGTAAATAGATAATAAAACTGTACCGGTAAGGATTCATCGAAATGATAAAACGCCATCTTTTCTGCATGGGCTGCTTCGGTTCCGCTTTTTTCTTCCATAAAAGGTCCGCCCGGAACCAAACGGCTTAACAAAAAAGTAAACAGGATTACAAAAAAAACAGCGAGCAACGCCTGACCCAACCGGCTTAGGATATAGCGTATCATCGTTGTACCTCAGCGGACTGAACTACTTCTGCATCCCACCCAATTGCCCAAAAGGGATGCATATTCTGTACATTCGGATAAAACCCAGTGACCCCTTCTGTAACAAAATTCTTGTTTACATCATGGAAAAGCGGTCCCACCGGATGCCCTACCCATAACAAATATCCTTCAATCAAATTCATTAACAGCATTCGTGCTTGGGAATAGTTTTCCAAACGAGCAGCAGCAGATAGTTCCTGATGCCTTAGTGCTTCAATATGAATAACAAATGCCTCCCAATCCGACTCAATTTTAGATCCAATGGATGCACCTTCAGTTAGATGAGCGACAGAATCGACAATTTCTGAAAGCTGTGATTTAAAAGACTCCCATTGTGTGATAAGGGGAGTCAGGTCTTTCGCCCAATGAATCAATATGTCATAGGTATGATCATGCCATCCTGTATGGTTATTCCCAGAATCTGATGTATACATATCCAAGAACGTCATGGGATCGGAATAATCACCAATCCAATTGGAAAAACATAGATCGTATTCCACATTCCGTCGTGATTGAATGTAACTTTTCCAGGGTTTGTTTTGGAGTTCCACCTGAACATTGAGATGCGTGCTCCAAATATGTTGGAGTACCGCTGCATAGTGATCATACGTTTCATTGGAATTATACAAAAAGAATACAGAAGGGAATCCTTCCCCATTGGGATATCCTGCCGCTGCTAATAAGGATTTAGCTTGTTCAATGTTGCATTGAATCCATATGTTTTTTGGATATCCAGGGAGAGCAGGGACATACCCGTGTGCAGGTTGTTCATAAAACCCGGTGATTTGTTCCACCCAATTTGCTCGATCGATGCATAACGAAAATGCCAGTCGTACGCGCACATCATCAAATGGAGGTTGGGTACAATTATAACGAATAAAAAACGTAGAAAGCTTGGTTGTGATATACGCATCACTCCATTTTCCCTCTTCCAAATAGGTTTTTACGGAATCCAAAAAAAGGGGAGGACATTCATTGATCCAATGCAATTCACCGGTTAGAAACAAATTAAACGCTGTTTGATGACTTGTTATCAAAAACGCATCTAAGGTATTAAGTTTTACAGCAGATCCATTCCAATAATGTGGATTTTTAAGAAATCGCAGCTTGTAATTCAGTTTATGATCTGCAATATAAAAAGCCCCATTTGTTACTAGATTTGCTTTGCGAGTCCATGCAATCCCATGAGCCTCCACCGCTTCCTGTGGAACAGGGAAGTAAGTCCAGAACGCAAGCAACTCCAAAAAATAGGGGGTTGGTGCAATGAGGGTGATTTCCAGTGTCCACGCATCTATTTTCTTAATACCAACCTTGTTTCGATTGGGGAACGCTACCCGGGCATTCCGATACCCCGCCAATTCGGTTATTTCCTTATCAGTCAACCCCTCCGCTACCTCTTTTTGTTGGAGTTGATGCATCCGCATCCCTGTATAATAGTGTTCAGCCCCAACAATATAGAAGAATTGAAATGCATAATCACAGGGAATTTTATGATCAAGGATACGAAACCAGCTATAAATAAAATCCTCAACTGTCAGAGGGCGAACAGGATTACCCTGGGAGACCCACCACGAATCCCGTCTCAAAGTAAAACGATAGGTTTTACCATCTGCCGAGACTTGCCAGGTAGATGCGACGCTAGGAATAGGTTTGTTTGTTTTAGGATCTAAATTGACCAACCCTTCGAATAACGCTCCCGCCATTCGTCCTTCATTTAGACCGGTTATATAAGCCGGATCAAGGGTTCGAGGTTCCCCACCTGCTTGATAGGCAAAATCAGCCGGTTTTTCGGAGGAAGATTGGTATAACAGGCTCAGAATACCGAGAAACAATCCAAATACGATAAGAAAAATGAGAATAAAACCTCGCATAGAATGATCTTTCCTACGCTTTGATATAGAAATTCCCAGGTAAGCGCTCAACAAGCCCCTGCATCTCCAATTCCATCAGCGCCACCGCTACTTCCGCATTCGCTATTCCCGTTTCATTTACCAATATATCTAAATGGATTTTTTCCCGCTCGGAAAGCACCATCAACAATTTCGTCGCAGTAGGAGATACATCAACGGGTGGGTGTTCATCATGATGAGGTTTTGCAAATGTTTGTACCTGCTCGTTCTGTATATTCAATTCGGGACTTTCTTGTTGTTTTTGAGCGGGGCTATCCAAGGATTCTGACGATCTTTGTTGATCGGATTGTCTTTTCGATTTTTTGGGGTCTGTTGATTCAAAACCAAGATTTTTTTTGTTTACAGGGGGTGTATTTCGTTGAATCAAATTCAAATCCAAGGTGCCCCCTAAATCCTGAATGATATGCGCGGCGCTTTCGACGAGTAAGGCTCCTTCTCTTATTAAACTATTATTCCCAGCAAATTTTGCATCCGCTGAAGGACCGGGGAGGGCATACACTTCCCGCCCCATCTCCAAACCCTTCCGTGCTGTAATCAACGAACCGGAATCCGAAGCACCTTCCACCAAAAGAATCCCCAAGCTTAATATGGCAATCAGACGATTCCGTTGTGGAAAATGAAATCGTTCGGGTTTGGCATGAAGGGGGAATTCTGAAAGTAGAACGCCCTGCTCTGCGATACTATCATACAATCGAGCATGTTCCCGTGGATAAATCACATCCAATCCACACCCCAGTACACCTATGGTCCTGCCACCTCCATCTAATGCACCCCGGTGGGCTTCCCCATCTATTCCTCGTGCAACACCACTAACAATAGTTATCCCTTCCACTGCTAATTCAAACGCAATTCGATGCGCTTGCTTCTTGCTCCAATGTGTAGGGGTACGGGTTCCCACAATAGCAATTGCATTCACATCAACAGGATAGAATGTTCCACGTGTGAAAATGACCGGTGGTGGGTCACTTAATTCATGAAATATAGAAGGATAGGTGGAATCTTCCCACGTAGTTATGCGAATATCTTTTTCCAAACACAGTTCGTATTCTTTTTGGGCTTGATTAAAAAGGGTTTGATTATGAAACAGATGTTTACACTCGGATTCTTTTTTTCGGGTAAGTTTGGCAATCAATGCTGGTTCTAACTGAAATACGTTAGCAACATCTTCTTTACAGAACTGATATAGCGCTTTGATACGGCGGGGACCAATCCCCGGAATCATAGATAGAACCAGATAATAAACGGGTTTTGGATAATCTAGCATAGATAGGATTGATGAAACGTTTGAATCACCGGTTGCACCTTTTCCGTTACCATGACACTCCAATCATTAACCTGAAGCCATTCAAAAAGCAGAAACCGCACACGACCGATCAAAAGCGATAACCGAGCCATGATGGTGAATCCAAACGAAGCTCCGAAAGCAATCATTAGAAACGCGACCCCTGTTTGCGCAGCTATAAAAATCCCTTTGCGGTGTTCCACAGAAAAGAAGAAGTATATGAACACACACATAACCCCAATGAAAATTAAAATCTGGTCAAAGCTCCGGATAAACATCCAAATTTCGTTCGCACTACCATCAAGCGGCACATGAACACCCTGAAAATCGATAAGGGGTTGAACCGTATTATAGGATTGGCGAAGAATGATGGCTGTTGTCACATTGACGATGGTCAACCCGGAGCCCCACCCGATGATAAACGCGAATGGAAAGCGTGATAACCAACCAAACTTCTGGAAAAATCGGGTAACCATGAGCAATCCCATAATGAATGGAATAATTAAGGTTAATTCGGGAAGTTTTCCGACATCAGGCCAAAACAGGGGAGCAAATAATTTGATCCAAAAGGTATTATACCACAGAATCACAAACAAATATCCTGCAGCTATCCCGACATAAAGATGTTCGGCGAAGCGGTACAATGGGTTATCTCGATATAGAAAACTGTATAAGGATAGCGTCAATCCCGCTCCCAGAATAATACCAAATCCCTTCCAGTTGAGATGAATCACCCCGGAGGCAATTAGAAAAATGTTTATGCCTATAAATGCAATCAGAAAGATAATTAAAAAGGTTCGATTGCTTGAGGCGGTTGCTTGATTGGGATCTTGATTTGTCATTACAGCACCTCCTTAGCGTCCACTCATGACTTTCCGCTCATGATAATTCGTAATAAAATAGGCGATATTCCCAATAAGAATAAAGACAATAATGATTAGATGGGTTACATTTTGCGAATTCATCGCAATGGTCGCTTGTTTCACTGAACCTTCAAACCCTCCCACAACAGCACCTTTTGCAACATCCGTAGAATCATCTTCCGCTTGAAACCGTCCTTCCATTGCATCAATCACTTCGTTGATCTTATCCGCTTCATCCATTTCTTTTCCAACAATTTTACTCGCATACACCGAATCGAGCAATGCACTGCGAGCAAAGGGATATCTGTTCTGGTACATGTCATGGATTACTGTATCTTCATTCGGGCGCATGACCAGCGCTTCGTATTCAGCAGCACCAGCTAACCCACTGATTAAACCATTAATCTGTCCTGAATCCAAGAATGGATATAAATCCGGACCCATAACAGCGGTACAAACACCTGCCATCAACACATCGTATCGTTGGACAGCAAACGGAATCCACAATCCATCGATGGTGGAACCTGCGGCAAAATCAATTAGGTAATCAATATCATTCAACCGATGAATATTCCGGGTCACGGTTAATAGATTGGTATCGCGCCCCTCTACGTCTTTTGGCCAGGCTCGTTTGAAATCCTGTCCCATATTGATAACCAAATCAGACCAGCCAGGTTGAAATCCCAGAAAAACATAATCATCCCCAGATCGTTTGTTATATTCCTCACTAACAAAACGAAGCATCTTTTCAGCTAAACCAACATGATTTGGCCAATGTCCCATCACAATCACCTTGATATCTCTGGAAAAACAATGCCGTAAAATAGCATACGCTGCGGGGTTAATTTCTTCTTTAGAAGCCGGATCATAATCAAACGAAAATAAAACCGTTTGCTCTTTCCCTTTATGTACTTCTTCCGCCATCTGTTCAATGGTAAGGAAGATGCTCCGTACTTCACTGCTGACACGTACAGGAAGATTCATGGGGATTAATAAGGGGATAATCACCCCCAACGCCACAATTCCAAAGATAATTCGTTGATTAATACTCAGTAAAAAATTAACCACATTCATTATTCACCCCCCAAATAGGTCCGTTCTATCCCGAATATAATTCGTAACGCTGTAGCCACACTTCCCAGTGCCACACCAATCACAATTCCGCGTTTAGCAGCCATATTCGGCACATTAAGTAACCAATCGGATAATAATGGTAGATGTTCTGAAATCGCATTTCCAATCGGAATTCGCCCCATC
>CAYPZJ010000304.1:0-6490 GCA_964414635.1 uncultured Spirochaetia bacterium | reverse complement strand
GATAAGCTGATCGGATTTACCGTTGCGTATCCATACACCAATTCTGATCTATTTGTAGATTCGCTGGAAAACATTATGGCGAAATACTATCAGTATAAAATTGAACTGGAAACCGTGTTTGATAAAGACGAAATCAACGATTGGATTTACTACGATCGATACAGTGATGGAAGCACCATGGTTCTGGTACATGAAACCGCTGGGTTATCTTATGTTGATATCTCTGGACTTGATCCGTTATATGATTACCTAAGTGATGCAATCACTACCGATTGGAAATATTTCCAAGATACCGTTGAAACGCTTGAGAAGAGAATGATGGATCTTCCAGGGGAAGATGGTTCTGGTGCTAGTACAACAGAAGAAATGCCCACAACACCTGAAGGAGAAACGGAAACCGAAGGTGAAGTTGGCATGACCGAAGAAGAAATGGCCGCAGCAGAAGAAGCGCGTATGACAGCAGAAGCAGAAGCTGCAGCAGAAGCTGCATCTCGTAATGAAGCGGGATTAAACCCAGAAGAATTCTAAAGGGAATCCAAGCCATGAGGATTTGATTCCTCGCTTATAGATTACCTTACGATCGCTATTGTAATAAAGAAACCTACCATTAGTTGTTAATGGTAGGTTTTTTTTATTAAATAATAGTTCGCCTACCTTTACCGATTCGATGAAAGAATGCGAGTTGTCTTGCCATTATTCATTTTCTTATCCGTTTGAAAAGCATCCGGATGTTTTGAATACACGGACTGCGTTTGGTAAGAAAGCAACTACGAATAGATTGGTTTTAATAAATTCTAGCAGGGATAACCCGGTTGTTTTTTTCGTACTGGATAATTGGAGTATTACGTCGATATTTATGGTATAGGAACGTATCCATGTTATGTACCTGGAGGAATCCTTGTGGCTAAACAGATATTAACCCAAGATGAAGTACGAATTGAACCTAAACCGAAAATCATAGACACCTATGTTTACATGACAGAAGAAGAACGGAAGGAAGCATTGCGTCCGAAAGTGATTGTAAAAGATGATTACGAAGAAAAGGTGTTATCGATAGAAGAAGAGTTCGAGCGCTATCAATATGAGCGTGAACAGGAAACGGAAGCAGAGATTAATCAGATTATCAAAGCAGCAGAAAAAGAAGCATTTTCGATTGTAAAAAAAGCGGTAGAAGAATACGAAGGGAAAATTCTGGGTTCGACAGATGAAGTGGAAAGTCTGGTTAAAAATGAGGATATTCGATCGCAAGAAGAGATCCAGGAAGCCATGTCTGAAACAGAATTAAAGGTTGAGATAGCTCAGCAAGAAGGGTATAAAAAAGGTAAAAAAGAAGGACTGCAAGACGGGCAAGAGGAAGTGGAACGGCTGATTTCACGGTTGAATACAATGCTTTCGATGATGGTACAGAAACGGATGGATATCCTGAAGGAATCGAACTATCAGGTGATGCAAGTCATGATTTATTTTGCCCGAACGGCAATCAATGCAATAATCGAGAAAGAGCGCCGCGTGGTCTATGACAATATTGTTTCTGTATTGAAACGACTTAAGGGACGTGCTGAAATAACGATACGAGTTTGCAGTGATGATTTAGCGGTTGTGAGTCGTCATAAAAAAGAATTTATGCAGATGGTTGAAGGATTAGAACAATTACGTATTGTAGAGGATCAATCCGTAGATCGTGGTGGATGTATTATTGATACGGATTTTGGAACCATTGATTCTCGTATTTCCTTACAAATGGAAAATATAGAAGAAACCATTTTTAAGACCTTCGAAAATTGGGATGAGGAACAATCAAAATTTCTTGCGTAGTGGATGATAGGTATTTTCTATCCAGTTGAATCTCAAACGAATGATAACGTGTGGATCTCATTCTGATGTTGAGTATCTTGTTTTCCCCTCATGATGATAAAATAATGAGTATGCTGCGACGTTTTTTAGTTTGAAAAGTAGACCCGTTTAGCGTAGGATATCGAAGCAATCTTTTCTTTGTTATAATTTGTTTCCCTTTGATTATAGTAATACCATACCGATTATGATGGCTTCCAACTTGTGAAATATTGTATGTAACACAAGTAGAATGGGATTAGTATATGCAAATCACTCCCAGTGAATATATATACAAGTTATGATTTGTTTTTTTATATAAATCCTATTATTTTTTGGTAGGAAAGATATGTCATTCAATCCTGAATCCAAAGCATCTGACGTCGTTTGGATTATTCGTTGAAAGCACAGAAGGGGTGGGAATGCGAAAAAACCAACAAGAGTTTAATGAAGAAGAAATCAACACGGTTTTCGCGGACGACATCTATTTTAATGGGATTTTAAAATTCTCTGGTTCGTTGCTCATAAAGGGAAAATTCGAGGGTGAAATTGATGCAGAGGAAGGTCACCTTTTTATAGGAAGCAACGCTCATGTAAAAGCTCGAATCAAAGCGGCAGTGGTTTCCAATAAAGGTGAAATCGTAGGGGATGTGGAAACCAACAAACGGTTTGAACTTCTGGAAGGATCTCGCATCACAGGTGATGTCACGACACCGGATTTGAAGATTGACCCGGGAAGTGAGCTGAACGGTAATTGTACCATGGTCAAAGAGAATATGATTCCCAAAGTGGAATAATACCCTTGGAAGGGATGGTCAAACCAAAGCAGTAAGGATATACGTGAGCCAATGAATTATCAAATTAATATACTCGTCATTTCCTCCCGTTCCTTTGTCAAAGATGCGTTGATTCAACATATAAATACAGAAGAATTGGGTGATATTGAGCTGTTACAAGCTCCGACGATGGAGGAAGCTGAAAATACGCTTTTTGAACAAACGGTGTCTTGCATCATGATGGAATGGGAGTTGGAAGGGGCATCCGAGTTTATTTTTAACTTAAAGAATGACGAAATGTTTCGGTTGCTTCCCATTCTAGTCTTAACCCCTGATGATTCAACAGAAACCATATCCCAGGTATATCAAAGTGGGGCGGATACATTTGCACCGATGAATGCACCGGATCAAGTGCTTGCTCTCTATCTCAAACCACTTGTGACGAACAACGCGCTCAAAGAGGAATTAGTAAAAAAAGTTTCGGATTTACAGGAACGTTCTATCCGTGATTTTATCTTATTGGATTTAATAAAAAAGTTTATTCCAAAGACGATTTGGGACATCGCTCAAAAATTTGCAGAGGAACAAAAAATACGAATACCTGAAAAAGAGATGGAATTAACCATCTGCTTTGCTGATTTGAAAGGCTTTACAAAAATGTCGGAGCATCTTAAACCCCGTGAGGTGATTGAAAATCTAAATTCTGTATTCGATATTGTTACAACCATCGTTTATCAGAACGGCGGGGATGTGGATAAATTTATTGGGGATGCGTTTTTTGGGATTTTTGAAGAAGCCCATGCTGCAGTAAAATCCATGATCCAGATTCAGAAAGAATTGGAAGTATTAAATCATAAGCGTGTAGAAAACGAATTGCCAATGATGCAGTTCCGAATCGGTGTACATACAGGTCCGGTGATTCGCGGGAATGTCGGAGGACATATGCGTTATGATAACACCTTAATAGGAGATACTGTTAATACCGCTTCCAGACTTGAACAAATGTCTAAGGCAGGGGATATACTTATTACTGAAACCACCCGCGCAAAAGCCGGAATCGAGATCCCTATGGAATACCAATTCCAGGTGTCTTTGCGAGGGCGTGATGCTCGAGAAAACGTGTATCAAATCTATGAATTTTTAAAAGAATCATTTTAACTTCTAATGATTTCCTCAGGAAACTGATTTTTGGGGAAAGCAGTTTTTCTTATTATACTTTATGTCACCGATAGCCGAAACGACAGAAAACTACGTTAGTGGATCAGAAGGTCCAGAACGGTTAGGAAAGCCCATGACGAATGTGATCAAGTTCGGATATGATTTCATCGAACTGGTGTTCAATGCACAGTGGCACTATGTACAAGCACTTTGGGATTTTATAAAAGCCCTCTTATCCATCTTTTTACGTGATAGCATCCGTTCGGATATGATTACTATGGCGATTATTGAATTAGTGGAGAATGCAGTAAAATATAGTCGGAAGGATGAGAGTGGTTTATCTGAAATTCGATTCCGTTTGAATATGGATCGCGAGCTAAAACGAATCAATGTAGTTGTGAGTAATCCATCCGATCCGGATAATGTCAAAGTGTTGTATAGGGAACTGGAACGGATTCAGGAAGCTGAGGATCCCAAGATTTTTTTCCGAGAGAAAATGCGTGAAGTAGCATTACGTGATGATGATGTTAGTCAGTTGGGATTGGTTCGGATTATCGTGGAAGCCGGGGCAAATCTTGATATCACTGAAATTGATAATATGATTAGTGTAAAAGCGGATTTCCCATTGCAAGAGGCGTATTAGTATGAAACGTTCATCTGCAAAAAATCGCAAACGTATCCAGGAAGAACGCCTACGAGATGAGATGCAAGGGCTTTCTACTGTATACTATTTGGAGCAAATTGAAGAAATCTCATTAGATATTAAAAAAATCCTCTTAACCGAGGGATACTATCCGGTTCCCTATAAAGATGCAAATGAGTTGTTTGAGCAAAGTTTAGAACAAATCCCCGCTATTTTTTTCATTAGTATTTCCCATGAAGATGGGCTTGGACTGATAAAGCGGATCAAGGCTGAAGAAAAACTTCGAGAAATATTTGTGATTGCTTCGGGCGTTAAGAAATCCGGTGAAAAAGCGGCTATGGAAGCAGGCGCAGATGTGTACCTGCCAAAACCCTATATCTGGCGCATCTTACCATATACCATTCAATCCCTCATTTTCATTGACAACCTACAAGCGATTGCACAAACCAAGGACGCTGATATCAAACTCATGTTTACACCAGGTAAAGAGACGATCGCTGAAATCCACTTCTAAACAAATACCTATCCCATAAATTGGTTTATAATGGGTGTCCGTTCATGAATCAAAGCACTTTTCTGGAAACTACACTCTGCTGGATGATCAATTTTAGACTCGTATGACTGGAATGTAGAACATCAAAATTAGGTTAGGAATACAATGGAGGGGATTACATTATGAAAACCCAGCTATATGATCGAAATGGACACCTAGGTTTCCTTTTTTTTTCGTTGGTACTTGTTTTACTCATTTTTTGTAACCAAGCCCAACGTACTGAAATTTCTGAAAACACCATCCCAAAGTTGGTGGAAATAAAGGAGATTTCCAATCCAGTTTTATCTACATCCTACCCGATAACCAGCCATCAATCAAAACCCAATCAGACAGTACCATCATCCGTTAGTTTAAATTCAACCAATGAAGAGTCAAGTACGGAATATGAAACACAATTTGAATGGGAGCCGTTTTCTAAAATACAGATCAATCAATTATGCCAGGAGATGCAAACGATTGATACGATGCCTGAACGAATGATTGCCATTAGTGACTTGTTTTTAGGTACGCCGTATGGTAGGACGAATATTGGGGCGTTGGAAAAGCGGGATGCCTCAGGAAACATTATTCAACCAGCTATTCCCGAAGTATATGTGATAAATCTTGGAACAATGGACTGCGTTACTTTTCCGGAATATGTACTTGCTTTGGCGTATTCAAATGGGGTTGAGGATTTTATCCATCATTTGCGACATATCAAATATTATGAGGGAACGGTTGATTACACAACTCGTAATCATTATATGATCCACTGGACTCGTTGGAATGAAAAGCAAGGGTATGTAAAAAACATTACGTCATCCATATCTGAAAAGCTCGTCCATATTCAACGGGATTTAACGATCCTGGAAGGATTGGGACACTTTCAAGAACGATTTGCTTATATTCCTATGGATGATATTGCTTCTTGTATACCTAAGCTTCAAGATGGAGATTTAATCTATTTGGTAAGTTCTCGGGATGATCTGGATGTTCAACATGTTGTAATGGCGCATTGGATTGAGGGTCAATTGCATATCCGTCACGCAAAATCCCGCAATCAGGTTCTGGATGATCTTCGTCTGCTTGATTATCTCGCCAATCGATCGGATGTGCCCGGTATTATTGTTGTACGGCCTTTGCTTCCACACTAGGGTATTATTCATCTTCAATATAGGCTATGGCAATACCATCCAGATCAAAATCAGCAGCCATGGTTCCCCCTTCGTGATACAGACTTCCACCATCGGTGATCCGAATGTAAATGCATCGTTGCACGCCGATCGTTTCTAAATCGAAGCCGTCCCCACCTGCCTGGGGATCAAAATAATCCATAGGATTATTCTCATCATGAACGATTACGGGTTCAATTCCTGCAAAACCATTATAATTTTCAGGGTCATTCCCATTTTCGCAGCTTATCATCTCGGAGGGGAATTCGGTCCATGATTTCAGATCATTGGATACCGCAACGATTCCCACTTCGATAAAACGCTGATCGGGTGATCCTCCCAACTGAAATGGGTTTTCAAATATTTTAATATCATCCCC
>CAYPZJ010000303.1:0-6503 GCA_964414635.1 uncultured Spirochaetia bacterium | reverse complement strand
GATGGAAGCAAAGTTGTGTTTTATACTGATTGTAATACCTTTTCAGGAACCCACTCATATCCTGATTCAACACAAATAGCGGAATGGGAGAGAGGTTCAGGAACGGTTACTTATCTTACTGATGGGGAGTATGGATGCTACTATCCCGATTACAGTTATGATGATTCCAGAGTGGTATTTGAAACGGATTCAAATAACTTTTCAGGATCCCATTCATTCCCTGATACGGTACAAATAGAAGAATGGGAGCGTGGCACAGGGATAGTCACCTTTCTTACTGATGGGGATAGTGATTCCTTCAAACCTCAATATAATAGCGATGCTAGTAAAATAGTATTTTATACCCATGCCGACAATTTTATTGGAGTCCATACCCAAACTGTTGTAGAACAAATTGCTGAATTGGATCGTAGTACAGGAACAATTACCTATCTCACGGATGGAGATGATGAATCCTTAGATCCCGAGTATAGTAATGATGATAGTAAGATTTTGTTTCCAACAGCAGCGGACAGTTTTATTGGTGTTCATACAAATTCTGATTACAGGCAGGTTGCGGAATGGGATCGAATTACCGGCTTTGTGGTCTATCTTACGGATGCAGACAATCATACATATGCACCTCAATATTGTCATGATAAAAATGAAATCATTTTCTCTACGGATGCTGATATTTACTCAGGTGCACACATCAATGCAAATCGAATCCAAGTAGTAGAATGGGTAAGACCATAAAGCTTACAGTATAAGAGAGCAATATATTGCTTTAGGAGGCAATGATGAAACAATCAAATCATATACAAATCTCTCTCATGATTTTGATCAGCATGGGACTTGCCTTGCTTTCCTGCAACCAAACCACCCCCCAGTGGGTTTTAGATGGCGGCTTCATCGAAAAAGTCCCACCCGAATTATTAGCCATAACCGTAGATTCCGAAACCCAACTGACCCTGGTATTCAGCGAACCCATCCAGCGTGAGGGGGCAGAGCAGGTTTCCAATTTCGTAGTCGTACCCGATCTGAGCATCCTGGAAGCCGATTTGGAATCGGATGACCGTACCATTGTACTAGTTACTGCAACGCATACCCCTGGGGAATCCTATCAACTTACGGTTTCTGCTATAAAGGATTTGGTGGGAAATGTGATTCAACCACCGAACAATCGGAAGACATTCACCGGGTTTGGATCTGCAGCGGTAAGTGTTTCCTACTTGTACAATCCTGTAGTCTACACGATCAATCAGGCTGTTGAGGAGAATATTCCCACCATAACAGGGGGTACTCCAACTGCTTTTTCTATATCACCTCCTTTGCCCGATGGCTTAACTTTGGATTCTGAAACCGGCATTGTTTCAGGAGTGCCCAGTGTGACTGCTGAAGAGCAAAGTTATACGGTTTCTATTACTTTTTCAAGTAGTAGCGTGCAAAAAGTATTGCAAATTACCGTACTTCCTGAAGCACCGCAGGATTTTGATTACACCCAACCTATTGCTGTGTATGGGATTGGTATCCCAATTACACCAAATGCACCTGCATCATCAGTAAATAGTGTAGATTTTTCAACTCGACAGGACCTGCCAGCAGGTTTAAGTCTTGATCCACTTACCGGGATTATTTCAGGTACTCCTACAACAGAAGCAGAACAGATGACGTATATCATTCAGGCTTGTAATGCAGCCGGATGTGCCTATGGTGGGGTGAATATTAAGGTAGTGGCTGATCCACCTGTACTTGCGGTGAGTGATACATTATTTGAACTTGGAAAAGTATATTATGTATCCGGCATGCCAAGTCCAACCCTCAATCTTGATGTATCAAATACTGGTGTAGCCAGTCTTGATTGGGTTGCAACATGGGATGGAGCGATTGTATCGAATGTTTCGCCAGCTCTGGAAATTGGTCTGGCCGGAAGTGGCGGAACCACCAATTTGACGGTCCAACTTGATTATTCGGGTTTGGTAGATGGAGTTCATACCGGTGAAATTACCATTCGTTCTACGACGGAAGATGTGGTGGATAATCCACAGGTGATTACGATTACCTTTGATCTAAAAGCCTGGGGATCCCCTTATCTTATCAGTACATCAGGTTATTGCAGTGCCTTTTATCCATCTGATTTGTACTTGAAGAAGTTGTCCAATGGTGATTTCCTAATTATATATGAAGATTTTGACGGAACCGGCCTTTCTCGTCGATTTAGATATACGATTTTTGATCCTGCTTTGGAAACGGATTCGGATTGTGGCAGAATCGGTTTTGATTTTCTAATAAACTATTCTCAACAATTGGCAGTTGATGTAAATAATAATGGTCAGGCTATTGTTGCGTATGAGGGAGAGAATTTTAGTTCTCAGTATAGGACAGTTTCTCATAGATTCAACATCGGTGATTCGCCCTGTTGGACAGCTGGAGAACCAATTGATATTAACCCCCCGATTGTTCAGGGAATAGAAGATTTTCATACCGCTGCGATCAATGATAATGGTGAAGCCGTTGTTGCTTATATTGATGAAGGAAGGTTGTATGCTAATTATTTTGACGGGTCCATCTGGGGTGGCTCTCAAATTATAGATTCTATTGATTCCTATCCTACACAATTTATCTTTTCATCCCTCAATACCACAACCAAATCAGTTATGTTCCCAGATGGATCATGTGTAGTCATCTGGATACAGGGAACACCCTATAAGATTTGGGCTAATTATTATTCTGGCGGTACCTGGCAAGGTTCCCAACTTATCGAAGCTGTAGATGATGTGACCTATCTATTTGATATAACTCTGCTTAATGATGGTACGCTAGCCCTGGTATTTAGACAGGATAACAACAACGTTTATTACCGAACATTTGATGGCATATCATGGTCGTCACCTGAGATCATAAGTGGAAGTTATCCATGCAGCTGGAGGAATGTCAGTTTAACGTCAAACGCCAATGGAGAAATGATGCTGGTCTATATTAGTACAACAGCGCAAACGGTACTACGTATGTTTGATGGAACGAGTTGGTTGGAACCTTATGTCAGCCCTTTAATAGACTTTGGGAATTTTTATATTCATTCCATGGTTTTGGGTAATGATGGCAAAGCAATGATTTCCTATGGAAGACAGGTCATCTATTATGACGGCACATCATGGAGCCCACCACAAGATTTTGTAAGTAATGGATGTGCTGCAAGTGTGAACCGGGATGACAGTGGCAATTTCTGGCTCCTCTATATAGATGGAAGTTCTGAAAATATATTGCTTCGAAAATTTCAACCCTAAAAGAGAGGATAAACTGATGAAACATCTACAAGTGTTGTCTGTATGTACTTTCATGCTCTTTGTTATGCTTGCCTGTAACCAAACCACCCCTCACTGGGTATTAGACGGCGGCTTCATCGAAAAAGTACCACCCGAATTATTAGCCATAACCGTAGACTCCGAAACCCAACTCACCCTGGTATTCAGTGAACCCATCCAGCGTGAGGATGCAGAACAGGTTTCCAATTTTGTCGTCGTACCCGATTTGGATATTCTGGAAGCCGATCTGCTATTGGATAACCGCACTGTGGAACTTACCACAGCTACCCATACCCCAGGGGAATCCTATCAACTCACGGTTTCTAATGTAAAAGACCTAATGGGAAATGTGATTCAACCGCCAAACAATCAGAAAACATTCACTGGATTTGGATCTGCAGCGGTGAATGTTTCCTATCAGTATAATCCTGTTATCTATACGATCAACCAGCCGATTACACCCAATTCACCGACAGCTACTGGGGGTACACCGCTCTCTTTCAATATTTCGCCGGATTTACCTGACGGATTGATCTTAGATACGACTACTGGAATCCTATCAGGAACGCCAAGCGCAGTTCAAGATACGACTGATTATACCATTACCATTACTTTTTCCAATACTTCGTTTCAGCGTATCCTGACACTTACGGTACTGCCTGAAAAACCTAGCAACCTCAAGTACGATAATGAAGTGGTTGTATATGGCGTAAATATGCCCATCACGCCCAACAATCCAATATATTCAGGTTCAATCACCTCGTTTTCAGTTGAACCTGCTTTACCTGCGGGTTTACTTCTAGATACCTTGACGGGAATAATCACAGGTGAGCCTACTCAGCCAGAGGTAGCGAATACCTATGTAATAATTGGTTGTAATGCTGCGGGATGCACCTATGGAGGGGTAAATATTAAAGTGGTAGCAGATCCTCCAGTGTTAGGAGTCAGTCAAAACCTTTTTGATTTAGGGTTAATGTATTATGCTTCTGGAACAGCAAGCCCTTCGCTAAGTATAGATGTGACGAATACGGGTGTGGCTGCTTTGGATTGGGTAGCCTCCTGGGATGCTACTTGGATTGCTTCTGTTTCTCCTGCGCTGGAGATTGGCTTGGCAGGTGGTGGAGGAAGTACATCAGTTACCATAGATTTGGATTTTACTGGGATTGCCTCTGGAACATATTCAGATACACTTACCTTTTATGCAACCACGCTGGATACGGTGGATACTCCGCAGGAAATTACCATTCAGGTTGAATTGAGAACCTGGGAAGAGTATGAAGATATTGATAGCATTTTATCCTGTTCTGGAATTGATTGTGACATGGAATTTGACACAATATCAAATGGAAATTTGATGTTAGTGTATGAGGATGCTTCTTTAGGTAGTTTTAATTATAGCATGTATGATGGAACGATTTGGGATGATTGTGGGGTATCATTAAGTGGTCTATCCTCAAGTACCTATTTTACCCGGCTTGGAGTGAATAATAATGGTGGCGCAATCGGGCTATTCATCCATGAAATTGCATCGAATATTCGGGTTTCAACCAACATTTATAATAGCTCCGGGTGCTGGATGCCATCGTCAGAGTATGTAGATGATGGAACACCCATTCTTCCCGACCAGTTTGATTATCCAGCGATAGCCATGAATGATAATGGAGAAGCCATTGCCATTTACTCGGATTCCACAGATCGTTTGTACGCAAATATATATAATGGAACATCTTGGCTTGGAACAGAAATTATTGACAGCATTGACTCAAATCCTACTCAGGAAGTCAAACCCGACCGAAGTCGCAAGTTGCAGGTGGCAATGTTCCCTGATGGCACTGCGGTTGCGGTCTGGATTCAAAGATTTCCCTATAAAATTTGGAACAATGTTTATAAATCAGGCAGTTGGCAAGGACCTGAAGTTATTGAAGCCATTGATGATGTTACAGATAGCTTTACTGCTACGATGATGGGAACAGATGAGTTTTGGGTGGCTTTTGTACAGGTAGACACGCTCTATTTTAAGAAATTTGATGGTACATCCTGGACCGCTCCTGAAATTATAAATCCCACGAATACCTGCCTTAGCGATTTTATTGATTTAGAAACTCATCCAAGTGGGAAAGCCATATATTCATGTAGCTATTGGGATCCTGTTGAAGGGATGTCTTCTAATATTCGGATCTACAATGGTACATCCTGGGAAGATGAACATATTTTGTATATTGGAAATTTTTGGATGGACCTGGCAGTCAATTCAGAAGGACAGGCTATGGCGATTAAAGATAATCTGGCTTCCCATTATGATGGCACTAGATGGGGACCTGTCCATGATTTTGCAAATGCTAGTGTATCGCAATTAACTACCGATTTAAATGGGGATTTTTGGGTAGCTTATACCGAATTAGACTCTGGTAGTGACTACTTTTTACGTACCAGACGGTTTTCGTGGTGAGCATATTTGAAACATAGGAGGAAATTGAAATGTTTATAGCCTACTCCAGAATAATCAAAATTGGTCTGATTCTTTTATCGGTCCTGACTGTTTTCGCCTGCAACCAAACCACCCCCCAGTGGGTTTTAGATGGCGGCTTCATCGAAAAAATACCACCAGAATTGCTTGCCGTAACGGTGGACTCCGAAACCCAACTGACCCTGGTATTCAGCGAACCCATCCAGCGTGAGTTAGCAGAGCAGGTTTCCAATTTTGTAGTTGTACCTGATTTGAACATCTTGGAAGCCGATCTGCTATTGGATAACCGCACTGTGGAACTTACCACAGCTACCCATACCCCAGGGGAATCCTATCAACTCACGATATCTACTATCAAAGATTTGGTTGGAAATGTGATTCAACCACCAAACAATCAGAAATCGTTCACTGGATTTGGATCTGTAGCCGTAAGTGTTTCCTACCTGTACAATCCAGTAATCTATACCATAAACGAATCGATTGAAACGAACAGCCCAACAGTTACCGGCGGCACTCCCCTTTCATTCTCAGTAACACCTCCATTACCTGAGGGATTAATCCTGGATACAAACACAGGGGTTATTTCGGGTATACCTACGGAAGAATCTGAAGAGACAAACTATCAAATTGTAGTTACTTTTGCAGCGACTACTTTCACCCGAACTATCAAGATTACGGTTTTACCTGATTTACCTAAAATAGATTATTGGAATAGTAATCCGCTTTCCGAATTTCAGAAATTCTTTCACGGA
>CAYPZJ010000302.1:0-6512 GCA_964414635.1 uncultured Spirochaetia bacterium | reverse complement strand
ACTAGTAATTATCTTAGGACATGTATCAACATATCTTACTACCTACCGATTTTTCCCAGTTTTCGTTTCAAGCCATCCCTCATGCGGTATCACTTTGTACTGCTTTTTCTGCAACGCTGCATATAATTCGCGTGATCCCTCCTGTAACCGATTTTGTAGGACTGGGATCCAGTTTCTCGGTTTCTGTTCAAACAATGATTCAGGAAGAAAAGCGAACTTCTAAAGACCATTTAACTCAAATCGTTGAACAACAGGTTCCCAATGAAATTGATGTACAAACCAAGGTATTAGATGGAATTCATGCCTGGGAAGGAATCATTCGATATGCAAAAGATAATCAGATTGATCTAATTGTGATGACGACTCATGGAACAACAGGACTCAAACATGCATTATTCGGAGGAACGACAGAAAAAGTGATTCGACGCGCTCGTTGTCCCGTCCTTACGATTCACCCTGAAAATGATGGAGATTTCCAGTAGTCTTTCAACTTAATATTACCTATCAGCAGCACCCATATTTCCATGTTTTTGGGTTTACATCTACATAATAAGGTAATTCGCCTGAATAACCACTGGATAATACAAACTGACAGATCATTATGAATAAAGGTTGGTAGATGAAGGATTGTTTAATGGGGTTAAACCGGATCATAGATTTTATATATACGTTTGTTGCGCTTAATCGTAGAATACCTCACATATGTCCGAAGCCATCCGATTGATCGCTTTTTTCATATACCCCCGGTCATTGACCTTCCGTTTAAGTTCTTCCACCCTGGAATAATTGTTTCGTGAATTGCGTCGACGTTTTGGTTTCACTTCATTTCCCCATTCGTTAAAGGATTCAGTAAATCGGCATTAAATGAAGGAAAGCAAAATCTTACGGCTTACAAAAACGGGACGTCTATATCCAGATCGTCCAACGGGAGCGCAGAATCGTGGTATTCCAACTTCATGGTATCACCATGCACCGATAGGTAGGCTATATCAAAGCGAATATCTTCCGTTGTCGGATGCACCGACAGATACTCCATTGCGGACAAAACAATTCGTTTTGCTTTTGCTTTGGAGATGCTCTCTCTAAGCCCACCAAAACTATCATACCTTCTGGTTTTCACTTCAATAAACAGAAGTGTGGTTCCATCTTTGGCAATCAAATCGATTTCACCATACGGAGTTCGATAATTCCGTTCGATGATGGAATACTGCTTTCTCTCTAAATATTTTTCGACGTATGTTTCACCAAACTTGCCTAATTTTTTCGAGCGATTCCCCATAATTTTGGTTTCACTCCGTTGTAGAAACTGCATGCAAGGGAATACGAATAATGAATTCGGCATATTCATTAACCACGGAATCTACTGTAATTTCTCCCTGGTGTTCCTGCACAATAATATCGTAGCAAATAGATAATCCTAAACCTGTACCCTCCCCCGTTTTTTTGGTTGTAAAAAACGGTTGAAACAATTTTTCTTGATTCTCTTTGGGAATCCCCATTCCATTATCATATACATGTATATATAAATCCGAACCATCCAACCGCGTAGTGACCTTCACACGTGGTGTGTATCCGGATTGATCCAACTGGTTTCTCTCCCGAACGGAATAACATGCATTGGTGACTAGATTAATAATCACTCGACTCATATCCTGAGGTACTACCGTCATTTCAGGAAGGGATTCATCCAATTCCGTTTCGATTGCTACATTAAAACTCGCATCCCGTGCACGCATCCCGTGATATGCCAGATTTACAAACTCCGTAACCAATTGGTTTATATTAACCGAACGCTTTTCTCCGCCTTGTCCTCGAGAATGCATCAACATACCATGGATGATACGATCCGCCCTATTTCCATGCTCCTGGATCTTCACAATATTTTGTTTCAGATCGGCAAGTATTTCTTGTATGTCTTCAAGATTTTCAGTGAATGTTTTATACTCAGAGAGCAGATCGGAAGCCCCTTGCTCCTTTTTGTTGATGAATGGTTTTAACAGTTGGGCTAACTCATCTAATAAGTCATGGGATAACACGGAGAAATTGATTACAAAATTGAGTGGATTTTTTAGCTCATGAGCAATCCCTGCCGTTAATTGACCGATTGACGCCAGTTTTTCCTGCATGATGATTTGATTTTGCATCTGCTTTACTTTATCCAGCGTTTCCTGCAATTCCTGATTTTTTGCATTTAATTCACGGGTTCGCTCATTCACCCCTTTTTCTAAGGATTGACTATATGTTTCAAGCTGGGTATACAAACGAGCATTTTCCAGTGATATTGCCACCTGGGTGGATAGCAGGTTTAATACCCTCATTCGATTACTGGTAAATGCATAGGAGGTTAAGTTGTTTTCCAAATAAAAAACACCCAACATACGGTCATGGTATTGGATGGGAACACATAGAATTGATTTGATTTTATTATGCTGGATGTAGGGATCTTTCATAAAGGATCCCATTCGAGCAGCGTTATTCAATACCAAATGTTCGCGTTTATTCACAACAAAATAAACCACCGCATGACAAATAGGCTCATATTCATCCAACGTTTTGGAATTCAACCTTACTGTATCGTCCTCCTGTACGGATCCTTCCGCTTGTACAATCAGCTGATTGTTTTTCTCTAAAATTAGTACGATACGTTCCCCACCAGCATTTTCCATGAAGATATGCACCATTTTTGTTAATAAGCGATCCAATACCATTTCATCAGCCAGCGTATTAAATGCTTTAACAAGCGATTCGATATCATAACTACCGGTATCGGTATCCGATGAGGACCCCGATTCCGTTGTGACTGTATCCCTCGTAACTAGATTTGTATTTTCAGATGAATCAATTAACCCGCCCATCTGGGTATCCAAATACTTAACATGTTTATGTGCCCCCCAATGCTGGAAGCCCACTACAGCATCAGTAGCATATAATTGCATTATCCGTATTCGCCCCAAATCCCTATATAAACGCATAGCAGCTTCCGCCGCAATCGCACCTATCTGCACAAAATTATGCTCTGAAGCACTATGCATCGCCTGATCGTATAACTCCATTGCCTGGACATATTTTTCTTCACATTTCATCATCTGAGCTTTCGCCAACCAACTTCGACAAGCAAAATTTGCAGGCATACGTTCAGCCCACCGATACAATCGATCCGAAAATCTCTGGATAAGAGCCCAGTGTTCTTGACGCTTCTGCTCTTGTTCATGAGGATACCATTCTGTTAGTATTAGTACCGTGTATAACATGTAATCAGAGAGCATTACACACGATATCGATTGAAAATCGCATGCTTGGGCTTTTTCAATATAGTGTAAGCCTTGATTGTATTCTTTATTTAAGTAGTGATAATAAATCTGAGTAATCAAGAAAAGATGATAACTTGCTTTTCGATTATGCGCTTTTAATTTAACCTCCGTTTGACTCTGCTTTGCTTTGTCAACGAACATTTGTGCTTTCCCCTCTACTTTTCCACACGACGCCAACAAAAAGCCCTCAAAAACATCCAAATCCAATTCGATTCCTCGATATCGAACGTTAATAATAAATTGCCGATATTCGGTAAGATGCTCAAGTATGTGCTCCAATTTTAACCCAAGAAAAAGCTCGGTTTCAATAATAGCAACAAAGATAAAACTTGTGAATACAAAATCTCCCGCTCGTTTCCCCGTTTCCACCCCTTCAGAAAAGTACCCCAACGATGTTTTGGCATGAGACTTCCAGGGAACCAGCATTCTACCCAGAATATACAGGGTTCGACAATGCTGTGAAAGGGAATTCATTCGTTTGGCAATTTGCATACCTGTTTCACAAAGAAAAATCGCTCGATCAATCTCCCGTTGGTGCCAGTAGGTAAAAACTCCAAGCAATCCAAACGCGGTACATGCTGGTTCCGAAATCCCATATTCCAATGTATAATTTATAATCGTTAATACAATCCAATTTCGCATGGCAGGATGAATGGAATATGCAGCAACCAGACTTTTATCTAGTAATTGAATAATCAAATGAATTGTCTTGTCGTGAATTTCAGGCAGATTTAACATACCTTCAACACTGATATCAGTGCTAAGTTCGAGAAATCGCTGATACGCTTCATCCAATATGTGCTCTAATGCGTCTTCTGCAATTTCAATTTCCAACTCGAATACTTTTAACACATCTTTCAGTAAGTGGAGTACATCGTTATAGCGTCCCAGATGGGTGTATAATTCTAATTTAATGAGATAGGCTTTTGCAAGGCTAGCTCGATCTCTGGAATGATTAAGTAATAGATTAAAATAGGATTCGGATTCCATAAACCGAGATGTAAGAAACTCGCAAGTGGAACGCTCCAAATACATTTGATAGGTCACTTCATAATGGAAATCCCATGCATTCTCCGGAAGCAGGATCATCCCTGTTTCCACATATTCCAGTGCTTGGGCATAAAAGGAGGATTCCCGCGCTCGAATTGCTGCGTTTAAGCTTAATTCTGCTAAAAAAATATTTTCCGGAGCAGCTGCAATAAACGATTTCCCAAGGTTTAAATGATGTAGAATTTCATAAATGGAATCCTGCAATACGTCTAGTGGGAGTAATTGGTACATCAGATAGCCCGTCCGAAAGTGATACCAGGCTTTTTCTTCTTCGGTTAGTAAACTGTATACGATTTGGCGAAATTGATCCAATACGAAATCATAGGTACCCCAATAATCAGAAGGAATGGATTCGTTTGTAAAAAGCAGGTAGGGATTGATTGATTCCTTGGCATGCTTTTTCATCAAGATTCCACGATCAATTAATTCATCAATAATTGGTACTAGGTTGCTCACCTCCATCTCCGCCAACACCGACATAAAATACAAATCAAAACGTCGCTGAAAACACGATAGAGCCTTTAAAACCTTTATGGTTGTCTTTCCTACATGCTCAAATTTTGCTGTAAGTAGCTGAATCACATTTCCTTTTAATTGAATGGATTTTATTTTGTACAGCTCAAAGTCCCAACTCCCCGAAGACGGATTATAATCAAAAATATCCGATTCATTGAGTTGATTGAGGAATTGATGGGTAAACAACGGATTCCCCTCGGTTAGATCATAGAGGTGCGATCCAAGCTGCTGAAGGGATTCGGGTACTTGATGCAACGTATCCGCTAACAATGCAAGCGTATCCTCCCGGTTTAAATTTTCCAGTAGGATATCGGTAATTTCAGGATGGTCGTTTCGTAGTTCAGATAGTAACTCCCGTGCATGTTTGTTTGTTTTCAGTTCTTCATCGGTGTAAGAACAAATCAGATGGATAAAGCGATCTTGTGTGTTCCGCATCAATCGGCGTATCAAATTTAAGCTGGGATAGTCTGCCCAGTGTAAATCATCCATAAAAATCACAAGGGGGTGATGTTTGGTTGCAAATAAGGCAAGAAAGTTCTCGATTGCCATATAAACCCAATTCTCAGCACCAGCACGATCCACTTCAACAGGAGGTTTCGTTTCTAAACCAATTGTGCGTAAATCAGGGATCAAATCCAACAACACCCCTACCTGATCCCCTAATCGATCCTGCATTCGCTCTGCCCAATTGCGTATTTGTTCTGCATTTCCCATCAATATTTGATCCACTAGAGCCTGTAACGCTTGGATAAATGGACTGAATGGGATACTCCGTTTGAATATTTCGCACACCCCAAGAACAAAATAACCCCGTTCTTTCACAATAATCCGCTGCATTTCACGTACCAATGAGGTTTTTCCGGATCCTGTCTTCCCATGAATCAAGGTGACTTCTAAATTGCCCCACGTCACTCGATCATACGCTGTCATGATTAAAGTGATTTCAGCATCTCTTCCATAGATCCGGGGGGATACCTGGAAATTCTCCTGGCGATCCTCCTTTCCAAGCACGAAAAAAGGGATTTCACTTTGAGTCTCCAACGCTTCCTTTGCAATGGTTAAATCATGTTTTATTCCAAAGGTGCTTTGATAACGTAATTCTGGATTTTTTTCTAGCAATTTGAAAACAATACGGGATAAGGCTTCGGGAACTTTTGGATTCAGCTCATGGATTAGTTTAGGTACCTCTGCAATATGTGCATGAATGATATCCATCGGGTCCGTACTATAAAAGGGAAGTAACCCTGTCAGCATTTCATAAAACGTAACTCCCAAAGAATAAAAATCCGAACGATAATCCAACCCACGATTGATTCGACCGGTTTGTTCGGGAGACATATACAGTAATGTTCCCTCTAAGCGCTCTTTTGAATCAACTACAGTATAAAGCGCGGCGGATGTAGCGACTTTTATGGCAATGCTGAAATCACTAATTTTTACCACATGTTGATCTGGGTTGTATAAAATATTTGAGGTTTTTAAATCCTTATGAATAACTTTCTTTTGATGAATCACACCCAGAATATCCACCAGATTGATAGCCAGCTCTAAAAATTGACTCACAGACAAAGGTCCATCCGAAAGCGATCGTTTTAAAGAGTGACCTCCAAAATCCTCCATGATTAAGGCGGGGCG
>CAYPZJ010000301.1:0-6517 GCA_964414635.1 uncultured Spirochaetia bacterium | reverse complement strand
CCCGTAATGACTACCGATGTAGTTCCTCGAATAAATTCTTCTTGAAGTACATCCGTCATGGATTTATAAGGAATCTTTTGTTCCAACACAGCTTCCAACTCGGGATTACCACGGGAAATAGCATTGCCAACAACAACGCAATCCGGAATCTCGCGTAAATTCGCCGGGGAGAATCCTTCGTATAAGGTAATAAGTAATCGGCGGATAAAATCACCAATGGGTGGATAAAACGCTTTGTCAGAACCACTAACCCTGTGATTCCGTTCCAATAGCAAGCCTGCCAACGATGCCATGGCTGTTCCAGAAATACCAAGCAAATGATAATGCATAGTTATTTATTTTGTTTTCTCCTTTTGATGCTCTTCGAGATAAGTACGAGCTAATTCCAGAAGGTTCTCTCTAGAATTTCGTGTGGGTTGTTCAATTACTTTATCATACAAATATTTCAACAGCTGTCCGAGCAGTGGCGATGGTGTCAAACCCAATGCATCCATCAACACATGCCCGTCAATATCCAAATCCCGTATTGTAAATCGCTTATCTTCTTCAATAACCTGATCAATATGGTGGCGTAATTCATCCAACTTTCGACTGGGTCCCTTCTTTTTTCCACTCCCTAAACGATCCGCTTTCCTCAATCGAAACAACGCATCAAGGTGCTCCTCACCAACCTGACGGATAAGCCTTCGAACCGCGCTATTAGACCACTCCTCCGTATAATGAAACATATGATGCCGAATTAAGTGTAGCACATCTTTTATAAAATCAAGTTCGAATCCAAATCGTTGGAGAATCTTCCGTGTGAATTTAACCGAATAGTATTCATGATTATAAAAAGTAACCTTCTCCCCTTCCTCAGTAAGTTCTGCATGATTACGTTTCACAATGGGTTTGCCAATATCATGAAATAATGCAGCGATCCGTATCAAAAGGTCTCGATCGGCTTGAGCACACGCATATATACTATGATAGTAAACATCATACCGATGATATTTATTCTGGGTAACTCCATAACAGGCGTATAGCTCGGGTAATACAACTGCTAATATCCCCGATTGACGCATGGCTTCAAACCCCTGCGCCGGATCATCTGCCATTACAATTTGAATAAAATATTCGCGCGCGCGCGCTATTTCAAGCTGATCCCACGTAAATGCCTTTAGATCAAATTCCTGAAGGATATGACTCGGGATAGTAATTCCATGGGTAGCGGCAAATGTGCATAACAAAAACAGGGTATTAATATCAGTGGGTAAAAAATCTGGAAGGGAACGAAATACATTCTGCGTGTGATCCAAATCAAAATAGCGAGCAAGCTCGTTGTTCGTTTCGGTGGTAGCCTTCATAAGTTATAGTATCATATCAATAATAGATTATGCGCTCTTAATAGCCCAATTTAGTACTGATATCCTTGCAAGATTGAATAATAGATTCCACTTCCCCTTCCGTGTAGGATACCTGGGGTCTTTGATATTGAATATCGGTGGCAGAATAGCGTGGAACCAGATGGAAATGAACATGAAATACGATTTGTCCTGCCACTTCCTCATTATTTTGAAAAAGATTGAACCCATCAAATTGTAGCGCTTCTTTCAGTATTTTTCCAACCCGTTGAATAGCAAGACTATACGTATGTAATTCCGTTTCAGGAACATCCAAAAAAGTGCGATAGTGTTGTTTAGGGATAATCAGCGTATGTCCTCGAGTTGTGGGTTTAATATCCAAAAAAGCTAAGTAGCGCTCATCTTCCCAAATAATGGAGGCGGGGATTTCTTTGGCAGCAATCTTACAGAAAATACAGGAATCACTCATACTATTTTATACCCCTCGTTCAGGTTGGGGTTTTCTAATCGATTACGGATAAATCCGATAGAGCATTCGAGGAAACGGAATGCATTCCCGGATGTGTTCGGTCCCACAAATCCATGCGACCGTCCGCTCAACTCCCAATCCAAAACCAGAATGGATCACCGATCCATAGCGTCGCAAATCCAAATACCATTCATACGATTCCAAAGGAAGCTTTTCCTCTAGGATCCGACTATGTAATTTATCGTAATCATCTTCCCGTTGCGAAGCACCGATAATTTCTCCAAACCCCTCTGGAGCTAATAAGTCGGAACACAATACAGTATCTGGATTAACAGGATTTTCTTTCATATAAAAGGCTTTGCATTTCTTGGGATAATTATACACAAATACTGGGGCTTCATATTTTTCCCCAATCACTACCTCATCCGGCGCTCCCAAATCATCCCCCCAAGTAATCTTATGCCCCTTCGATTGAAGAAAAGCCACCGCATCATCATAGCTGATCCGAACAAAAGCAGATTGGACGGCTTCCAATTTACTCACATCACGTTCCAACGTTTTCAATTCTTGCGCACATCGCTCCATCACCCGTGTTACAATATACCGAACAAACCCTTCCTGAAAATCCATGTTATCATCATTATCATAAAATGCATATTCCCCCTCCACCATCCAAAATTCGGTAAGATGACGACGGGTTTTCGATTTTTCTGCGCGGAAAGTCGGACCAAAACAATAGACTTTATTCAACCCAAAAATAGCGGCTTCCAGATACAGCTGCCCGGTTTGGGCAAGGGAAGCTTTCCCTAAATCGAAATATTCCGTCTCAAATAGCGTTGAAGAGGATTCCCCAACCGAACTGGTCAAAATCGGAGAGTCAATCAATACAAAATCGTTATCATAAAAATAATCCCGAATGGATTTGATTACTTCGTTACGAATACGCATGGTAGCAATTTGACGTGTGGATCGCAGCCATAAATGACGGTGGCTTAAAAGAAAATCAATTCCATGGTGTTCACCCTCTTTTAGTTTCGTAATGGGGTACGGTTCCGCCACATGAAAAATTCCTAGATTACTTACCTGTACTTCATATCCACTGGGAGCCCGATCATCCTTTACTACTTTTCCTTCTATCCAAATGGAACTTTCCTGCGTAAGCTGTTTCCTTTTCTCAAATACCTCTTCAGGTACATCTGACTTTCCCATAACACATTGTACATACCCTGTTCCATCACGAAGCTGCATGAACGCAACTTTCCCACTCCCTCGCAAGTTATACAGCCATCCTTCCAATCGTACGGTCTGATCGACGTGGTTAGGAAAGTCTTTGATATATATTTTTTCCATGGTTGCTTACTCCACGGCTTTCGTAGTTGCTAATAGGATAATAAAAATATTGGCGATTGCGAAATTTCATAGAATAATGGATGAATCCCAAAGTAATGCAAAAATATTTAAGACAACATCAGAGGGAGAAAGGGTCTTTGCGAGAAGCGAAGCGCCGAAGTAATCTTTTTTATACAGAGAAATTGCTTCACAATGTTCGCAATTGACTATGTACTTGTTTCATCAGTATGAGATTCATCCTAGAATAATGGGGGTGGGATTTCAAAATATGGTTTATTTGGAGATTCTTTGCAAATCATTGAAAATCAACATGGTATGCTAAACACTACCTTCTGATCGCTGATCACTCCATGCTGAACGCTACCCATGCATTAAAACCGCCAACCTATATGAACGTAAGGCACCGACATGGCCGTACTTAAATAGAAAGTACTTAACACACTAACACCTGAGATGGTTTCAATTCCTTTTTCGCCATCATAATCGATTTCATGCCCCACTGCGAAACCAATTACAGGCGCTTTAAATCCTAGGGTGAAGCCGGATGGCAACGTAAGATGCATAGTAAGTACCAAGCCAAGACCAAACGCACGGTGCGAATCATAAAAGGAACTAATCGTACTCACAGCGAGAAGACCAAATTGCCAGCGAGTTTCTGAACTAATGGGGTATGAAATTCCACCACCAAACGAAAACCCATAACTGGTACCCAGAATCGATCGTAATCCAATATCAGATTCGAGCTCCTTTAATCCAGCTCCTATTATAGGAAAAATAAAGTTCGCTGATGCAAAAGCATAAAAATGGTTCCATTGAAAATCCGCCATTATCGAAGGAGCTAATCCAAACTGAATCCCAACTTTTCTTGTGCTTTCTTCTATCGATTCCGTTTCTGTATTTGGTTCGGGTTGGGGCGGATAAGGATACGGATAATAATAAGGATTCTGTGGTGGCTGTGATTGTGGTTGGACTTGCAAATCCGTCTGGTTTTCACTAAATGCAAGATTTGCACTACTCCATACGATAAGCCACGACAATATGAACCCTATACTTATTTTTCTTTTCATACCAATCATAATTATTCTCCTAAAATGTGGTGTGGGAATGGGTTTTTATTCCATCTGGTTGTTCAACATGCCTATCCACATCCTTTTGCTATCTTCAGCGATGGAACAATTCGTACATGATGGAATAAACCATTACCTCGTTTAGCGCAAGATATATGCCAGTAATCAGAAAATGCCGGATGGGTTAGTAGAACAGGTACTAGGGGGAAATTAATAAGAAAGAATGCATTTCAAATTGAAAAGAGATCATTCATTTTGAAACGTATTCGAGGGATTTCCTTTCGTTTTTATGGTTCCCAACTTTGTAATTGTATATGAATCGATTCTTTTAGCTAACAATATTTGCATTCAACAGTATCCACGAGATGATTGCATTCGTATTAACTGAACTACGTTGATAACGCTGTCGGTATTGATTTTGATGGTTTTCCTTAGACGTTGCTCTAGTAGACTGTCCGACGGTGAATGCTTTTGCAGTTTTTTACCTATACCATACATGAGCGTTGTCATTCCGACAGAAGCGTAGTGTAATGAAAGAATTTATAGAATCCATCGATTCAGAGATCCCACGACTATACTCGGGATGACAAGAAAATAAATGAAGGTTGGACACCCTGCTAGGGGATGAGCATTTCACCTAAAATATCTTTTAGTGGATGATCATTTGTATTACAGAATCCGGCAGGATGGTGGCGTCGCCAACCTTCGGCATATAGGAAAGAAGGAGTGTGTGTTCCGAGCTCCATCCCCATACCGACCATGGTCTGGAGATAAGAATCCATACCTTGGGTTTTATCCAACCATTCTTTTTGGCTGGAATGATAGCTCAATAACGCTTTTTTGCGTTCCATGTGTTCTGAAATATTTACATAACAATCGGGGAGAATCCGTTGCCCCAAATAATCCCGATTGAGGTGGGGTTGAGCATGATAAATGGTGATGGGAGAAAAGATAGGGGGGACGGCTGGTTCTGTGTTATAATTGGGCATGGATCGACAAAATGCAGCTGTTACCATAAGCCGGCATGCATTGCTATGATCTTCCATGTAGTCATTAGGTGAATGGATAAGCAATAGATCCGGTGCTTGTTGTCTGATAATCGCTGTAAGTTTACGGATTAAGTCATCCGTATAAAATATTTGGATATCCGAAGTTAGCGGTTCGATGAATTGAGCAGAAAGGGTTTCCGCTACGGATTTTGCCTCGGTTAACCGAATCCGTGCGGTTTCTTCTTTTGAATATTCCGTTGAGCCGCAATCCCCATTCGCAATATTCATATACGTTAAAGAGCATCCCTTTTCTAGTAACAGTAGGATGGTTCCAAGCATATGAAATTCGATATCGTCGGGATGGGCACCAACAGCCATCACATGATACATCGCGGTTCCTCCTGTTGTTTTAATGCATGTGGCTTTCACAGGTTCCAATCGCCGGACGATAATAATTAAATCGTACATTAGGATGATCCGCTAAAAGGGACATCGGAACAGCGGTATCTACGAGGTGTTTTGAAATCATAAAAGCAGTAAGACGCATACCAAATGGATTGTCATGTATGCCAGCATGCCAAATGGATACTCGTTTTGCTTTCCATGTTTCTTTCGGTCCTACGGTTACCGCTTGGGTTGGTACATTTGATACGACACCCCCACCCGATGTACGTGCGTTTTGAATAATGGTCATGGGATGGAGATCAACCACCCTCGTTGTTAGTTCACGATAGGCTTCCGGCGAGGGAGGAGCGTATTCATTCGGAGGTATTCTTTTAACTGGATCATTAAACGCCCAATGTTTCACTTCGCCTTGTCCCCCTTGCATTACCAAACACGTAGCGCTTTCCCACGACTGAATAAATTCCGAGGGGTCATGATGGGGAAAATGAATATTCGATACGGGCATTTTAAATGGGGACTGGATACGATCAAAGCATAACTCCCTATCCGCTTTCGCAAAACTCAAGGGGAAATCAATGGGAACTGCCTTTCCATGCAACACCCATTCATCCATTCCCCAGAAATGGGCATAGCGCAAATCAAGCTCTAACTCATTTACTAACTGCGCCACCAACGGTAATTGCTCGGTAGGGCCAATTGGCCCACAGATACCGGTAGGATTATCTTCGGTGCTGTGACGCCATGCTTCAATATATTCAAGCGCTTCTGCTAAATAAAATTCTTCCAAGCTATCGTAAAACCGAATTTCAAATCCTGGTCTCGCCAATTGTAGCAAATCGGAAGCACTAAGCTGGGCTGCATCATTCAATATTTGCTCATCTAAGGTGGTATAAT
>CAYPZJ010000300.1:0-6533 GCA_964414635.1 uncultured Spirochaetia bacterium | reverse complement strand
ACTTACTAATGAAGGGTTTGATCGCTTACGATCTGCACTGTTACCTGCTTCGCTGCGTCCTACCATAAAAATTGGTTTATCACCTGAGATGCAAAAGAAGCTACCAGCGATTATGGAAAAGTACTGCATTCATAATATGAATGCGCTTACCCAACCCAATACATTTTTGGGATTCCCGTTTCATTACTGGTACACTGCTCAATTCTTATTGATCCTATTTGTAGTACTTTGTCTAATTTATGTATTGGCTACAGATCGTATCCAAAAACGCTATGGTTTTGTTGAAGAACAAGCCGAAGCCGAAAGCTCTGCATCCTAACTATATAATATACTAAAAATACTCTGGAGGTATTATGCAACGGTTTATTCTACTATGTAGTATGATTATAGCGCTACTTAGCCTTGGAACGATAACCTTTGCTCAAGGTTCTATTGTTGAATTGGAAGGAACGTTCAAGGTGGGTCCGGCGATTATTCTTATTGTTATTCTTGTATTATTTGTTGTGGTAGGAATTGTCAACCGAGCCAAGGACACATCGACCTATTGGGCTGCCGCTCGCAAGATTTCCCCAGTTGGTTCAGGGATGGCAATTGCTTCCAACTGGATGAGTGCCGCCTCCTTTCTTGGTATGGCAGCTGTTATGTATGGTGCTGGATATCATGGATTATCCTATGTGGTCGGATGGACAGGGGGGTATGTTCTGCTATTGATTCTTACCGCAGGTCAAATTCGTCGGTACGGCAAGTACACGGCAGCAGATTTCATTGGGGATCGATATTATTCACGCGGTTTACGTGGATACGGAGCCACCATTGCGATTTTGATTTCCTTTGCTTATTGTGTGGGTCAATTCGCGGGAATTGGGTTAATGTTCAAATGGATTTTGGGAATCAATTATACGCTTTCTGTTATAATTGGAGCGTCGGTGGTACTTACGTATACCTTGATTTCTGGTATGCTTGGGGTAACCAAGAATATGCAGATTCAATATGTGATTATCATCATTTCCTTTGTGATCCCCCTCTTTATTTTGGCTCATCAGTTTGGCTATTTCTGGTTGATTCCTCAAATCGGATATGGTTCTATCGTTTCCGATGCTATAACAGGATTAGCACCTGCTAAAGAAGCTTTAACAACTGCGATGGGACACGAGTTTGGAATCTTACCTTCACCGGAGTTTGCGATGCCGTGGGATCCGGCAATGGGACAAACAGCATTCCAGTGGATTGCGATTTGTTTTTCATTGATGATTGGTACCGCGGGTCTTCCCCATGTAATCCAACGGTTTTATGTAGTACCTCGAGCTCGGGATGCTCGTTGGTCTGTAGTTTGGGGGCTATTCTTTATTTGTATCCTATACTGGAGTGCACCCGTTTACTCAGCATTTGGAAAAATCCTGTCAGCTAATCCAGAAGTTGGTGCGCTAGCAAAAGATGCAATTGTCGTATACACTGCACAATTAGGTGCAGTCGCACCGATTATCGTAGGTTTTCTAGCAGCAGGGGCGGTGTCTGCCGCCTTTTCCACAGTATCCGGTTTATTAGTAGCCGGGTCATCCGCCTTTTCTCATGACTTATATTATCGTGTGTTTAACCCCGAAGCAAGCGAACATACACGCCTGTTAATGGCACGAATTGGAACGGTCATTATGGCAGCCATTGTAGCAATTTTCGCTTTGATGAATCTCGGCTTAATTGCTCAGTTGGTGGCAGTAGCATTCTCCTTAGCTGGTTGTACCATCTTTCCATTATTCCTCTTAGGAATTTGGTGGGGTGGATCGAATCGAACGGGAGCCTGGACAGGATTAATATTAGGTTCGTTTGTATCACTTGTTTCTCTGGTGTACTTCATCGCCGGAAAGGTGGGGGGATTACCCGGACAGGAATTCATGGAATACTGGCTCAATCTTTGGTATTTCGCATGGATCGGAGCACCATTAGCCATTGCAGGTAATATCGTTGGCTCCCTCTTGTCCAAATCCAAAACACCTATCGAAATTCAACGCTTTCTTAAAAAAGAAGTTCACATGGAATAGTATTATTGACGGGGAGGGTGTGAAGTATACACTCTCCCCGTTACTTACAACCATGGAATAGACTTCTTACTTTCATCGACTACGGTTACTATTCGAATTATATTTCTACATCAATGTTGCAGATAGTACAGTTTAGAAAATAACCTCGTTGTATCGCATCGCTTTTTATGTTATTATGTCCTCTAACTAATGGAGGTGATCTATGCTTCAGTTCAAATTTTGGTTTTATTCATTTGTTATTCTAATTGTCCTTCATACCTGCTGCATGTATTGTACCAGCCCCAAAACTATCTCTGAATACAAAATTCCTCCCGCTTTGTTTACAGTACCAACGGATGCGTATATGCTTGCTTCATTCGATACGGAATCAGAAGTATCACAATGGGAAATCACGATCCCAGAGGAAAATTCTACAACACAAGCGTCATTAAAATGGGTGGAAAACATGATAGAAGGTGGAATGATTCAATTGAATTACACCTTCCCAACAGGTGCTCGATACATTCAGCTAGGTTTTCCAATTTCTTTCGCAGTTCAATCAACATGGTTTTCAGAAAACGATAATTCGGTTGTATCCGTGGGGTTCTTTTTAAATATGAAAAAAGAACAGCGCGTCTATTTTTGGTGCAAGGATGAACAAGATCTGATCCATTGGAAATACTTGGAAAATGAATTGGATGGATGGAATCATTTTCAAATCACATTGAATGATTATCAGGGTGTACTCAACGAGGCGCACGGAACCCCTTTTACTGGTACACCGCAGGAAGTTGGTTTAATCCTTCAGAATAGTTTTCCTAAAACTGGCATATTACAATGGGATTCCCTCTATCTAACACGACAAATCAAGCCGGAATCACAAAACATCATAACCAAATATTCGCTCCAACCTTTTGTTACAGAACAAGCATGGCGTTACCAAGAACGGGATTCGGATCCAGAAAACGTATCTTGGGATGGAACGCAGCTTACCTACACATTCAATAAAAACACACTATCCTATGAGCTTGACGGAACGTATAATTTACTCGGCAACCCTCAACGATTGTTTCTTACATTTAGCGGAAAGATCCCTCCCCAGCTCAAAATTTTTATTCGATCGCATTTTCAAACATTTAGTAAAGAAGTGATACTTCTACCTAACGATTCCGAAATAGAAACTAATCAGAATTGGGAAACATCTGGCTATCTATTTGAAGAGGGAACCCTTACGATTCGATTGGACGATATGAAATCTTGGAACTATGGTGGTGGCGATAATGATGGAATTGTGCGTTTTCCTTTACAACTAAATAGATTGGTTTTTTCCACACCAAATACCGACCAAATTCTATCTGGAACCGTAACACTCAATGGAATGCAAGTGGAAACTCTTGTAGGAGCAAAATCTTCAGCTGATCTTGTTACCACACATAGCATGACGTCGTCCAGCGTGGATTATACTTGTACAATTCGCAATTTGCTTCAGAAACCAATGTCTGGAATTCTTACATGGGTGATTCGAGACTATAATGGAGCTACGCTTAAACAAGGCGAAAAAGAATTCACTCTTACTTCAGGTGAATTACACACCATCGAAACACACCATTCATTTCCAGACAATCAGTATTTTCAAGAGTGCTCCTTTACATGGTTTTATCATTCACCTGCCCTTTTAACAATGGATGCTGAAGATCCGCATACTTGGTATTCAACGGATACGGTAACGACGAGTGCAGTACGTTCTTTTTCAACTAACCTCCCGCCTTCCATTCAACCTGATAGTAAAATGGGAGTAGGATTATATCTTTATAGATATTACAATCAAGAAGATGGGCTCGAAAACATGGAGAAAGCTGCTACCTTTGCACAAGCGGCTGGTGTCAAGTGGAGTCGGGAAGAATTAATTGGGGAAGAATTGAACCTGAAAAAGGGTTATACAACTGGGATTATTACGATCAGGTTGTTCAAACAGCGTGGGATCATGGAATCCAGCTTTATGGATTGATTTCATACTGGGCATCCTGGACGGAACCCTACACCGATGAAGGGGTAGCTGATTATGCTGCTTATTGTAAAGCACTGGTCGCACGTTATAAAGATCGAATACATCATTGGGAAATCTGGAACGAACCAAATATTTTCTTCTGGAAAGGACCCAAAGAAATGTATCCTAAACTATTATCTGCTGCTTATGCTGCGATCAAGGAAGTTGATCCGGATGCTCATGTTATGGGTTGTTCCACTGCTGGTATTGATCTTGGATTTATTAAGATGGTTATGGATGCCAATGCGCCCTTCGATATCTTAACAGTGCATCCCTATCGCTCCAAATTATTTGATACACAATTTATTGAAGAATTGGAAGATACGTTTGCTTTTATCCAAGATTATGTGACACAACCGTTTCCAATTTGGATTACTGAAATGGGTTGGGCTTCTAACTTATATGAAGGCGTTTCAGAAAGAGAACAAGCTCACCTTTTGGCGCGGATTTATCTTTGTGCATTTGCTTCGGATGTTGTTGGAACAATTTCCTGGTATGATTTCCGTGAGGATTGTGAAAACCCATACTACAATGAATGCTGCTTTGGAATTACGAATACTAATATGGAACAGTTGAAACCCGCATATCGTTCATTGGGTCAAGTGGGACGTTTCATGGCTGAAACACATCCTGCTTCATTTGAAAAACAAGAAGCACCGGACGATATCCTAGCATATACAGTAAATGGCAAAGAACATGGTATTGTGCTTTGGAACACTGGTGCAAGTAAACTACTCCACATAAGCAGCACCCATTCTGAATTAAAGGTATATAACTTAATGGGTGAACGGGTGAGATTGTTTGATGTTACTGAAGATCCCCTCTTTTCAGATGAGATGGATGCATCGCATTGGATCGTAGCGGTGCCTGAATTCACACCCTTGTTTTTCAAAGGAGAAGCAACTCAGGATTTCAACATAAAACCATTTGTAGAATTAGATTATCCTGCCACCCCTTTTACGGAACAGCCCATTCAGATTGGTTATCATCATAGCCTCTCTGCAATACCTTTTTCTGTTAAGTTTAAGATGAAGCCTCCACGGAGTTGGAATCCAATCCCGACATCTCCCTCATCTGATTCTAAACGTATTGTTTATCAAACATACCAATCAACAATACCGGGTGATTATCCGATCTAAGTTACTTTATCCTATCGGTCTTTTTCTTTTAGTTTACCCATGAAGATCCAAGTTCGGGAAGAAATTAGCTATCATTAGAACTCCGGTTCTATGGCTGAGTGACTTGAATATCATATCCATATCCAGAATCCCTTCCATTCCCATCTTTATCCCGAAGTTTTATGATAAGATTTCCATCATAAGTTGCATTAAAAGGAATAACCGGACAATCGGTAACATCACATGCTCCTGATCCCAATTGGATAAAGGAATCATCAAATAAGGTATACCGTAACTCATCCAAAATACCTGTTAGTTCGGAGCCCAGGTTCGTAAGATAAATCGAATACGAGGTACCATTGGTTACGGGAACCGAGTAAAAATCCTGATCATATTTACATTCGAAACTCCGTGTCAGTGCAGGATCATTAAGGATCAGCGGGGTAGCATCACTGAGGGTATCATTATATTCATCGCTTGCGATATTATATTGTACCAACTCTAAATCATAGTGGGAATTCTCTGTTCGAACCCCTGTACCATTAGGTCTTAGTTTGATATAGGCGGTTCCTTGGTATTCATTGCACCAAAAATAGGAATAATTGGCAGAACCCCAAAAACCATTTAGAACAAGCAACTCACTCAAATCAGCAGCATATATCGTCATGGTAAGCGGATTGGTCGCGGCGGTTAGGGCTGCACCCATATTTTTTAGATTAATTTTGTAACATTGTAAATCATTTAAATCCACTGAGAACCAATCCTCATCATACGCGCAGGCAAAATAATGATCATTGGACCATTTTTTCTCTTCATTTACACTCGCTGTAAACGTACCCAAATCATAACTCTCAGCTGCTGAATTGTCTGGTTCATACAACTCATAATCAAGCAGATAGACTCCTAAATCATAGTGGGTATTGGTTGGCCCTCCCCTTCCTTCTGGTGAATAAATACGAAGGGTAACAGGACCAGAAAAATCTTCGTTACAAAAACTATAATATTGTGTTGCGCTACTCCACATCCCATCTCTTGAAAAGAGAACGTTTCCATACATATCATAAATAGTGTACGCAAGCGAATTACAGCAGTCTCGCAAGCCGGATTCAATATTTGTGAGTTCAATTTGAAGCGTTTTGGGAGCTGTGACTTCAAAGGTGTACCAATCTTCGTCCCCTTTACAATCTAACTTATGGGTTTCAGGTGCTGTTCGAAACGTGATACAATCAAAATTTGTTGTACAGCTGGTGGTCATCTCCAATTCGTTCGCAAAGGCTTCCGAATTATCTGGTTCAAAGCTTTCTGGTTCGTTTTCTACAAGTTCTTTAATCAGTTTGATTGCTTTTTCTTGAT
>CAYPZJ010000299.1:0-6551 GCA_964414635.1 uncultured Spirochaetia bacterium | reverse complement strand
ATACGCAAAATCGTCATCACGAGAAGCGAAGCGACGAAGTGATCTTGCTTCCAAAGTAATTGGTCACCAATAGAAATCTTCTTTCCGATGATTGGACAGCCTGTTTAACACTCGGCGAAAAAACCTTTGAATTTGAGTTTAATTTCCATTTGTGATCAAGTACCTTCCAAAAAACAGATTGCTTCACTTTGTTCGCAAATGACTGTGTAAATTATTTTTTGGGAGATGCCTTATTGGGTTATACGCCAACACTTTATAGATAGTTATTAACGGTATATCATTGTGTTTTAGCGATGCCACCGGCACGCATGTAAGATAATCAATTATTCCAGAATAAAAACGGATGCTTCGAGGATACCTGGGCGGTGATTCCCCACTATGCATATCAACCAGATAGTCGGGAGGTGTCTGTGACCAATCCTGATGCAACCATTGGATTGCATCAATGCTGTGCTCTGTGATGGTAGAAATGAAAACCCGAGTCGTACTCATGGGTCTATCCGCAAAATATGCCACTTCTGGATGCTGTCCCCAATTAAATACGCGATCTAACGGATGAGTATGCTCTTGAAGCCATTCAATCACCCATACCGATTCCTCATCGGGAGTGTTACTTGCCGCACTTTTTTCAATCCATGAAAACGGACGGTCCCCTGTAAGAGCTTCCCCATAATGATTGACCTGCCAAAAAACACAGACCAATACCATCCATCCAAGTAATAGATATCGAACTGGTTTCCTCAACGAACGTATTGTACTGCGTTTTTCACTCCACGTAAGTGCAAATCCCAGACTAGCTAAAGCGTAAAATGGAATTAAATAATAGATGAATAAATTGGATCCACCTTGCAACCACATAATACCAGCAACAATACTATAAACCAGGAGGGATCGTTCAGCAAGATTGTTGGTGTGAACTGAATCCATCACATGATAAACAAATAGAATCCACCCAATTATAACTCCCCCCTGAAAAAGAATGACGGCACCTGTTTGCTGAAGTAGGCGAAAACCCCAAGGATACCCTCCCGAAACGAAGCGTGGTGCAACGTAATCGCTTAATGCCTGCATGATCCCGTACTGAATAAAAAAACGACCCCACCCCATTTCTCCTAGCCATCCAGCAATAAATAAATATAGAATCCCCCACGCACCAATCCCAACCGCTGCTATTACGCAGCCAAATCGACGTTGTTGAATCGCCAGATACGTTACTGGGAGTATGAATAGCAGCCCACTCTGTTTGATTAATAGCATAACCCCAAGCAGACCAGCTAGAATAGCCCAGGAACCTATAACATTCCGCTTCTCTGTATTAGACAAATCTAACCAACGGTATAATCTGTGTTCAGAACAAAATTGAAGGATCCGTATTGATACCAACAGCATCCCCAAAGCAGGAAGTAGCATCAACATTTCTGCTTTGGTAGCAAGCAATTCAGCTTGATATCCATTGAGAACAAGCATGAATACCAACGCCGCAATGAATCCTACTTGCTTATGCCGTATCTGTTTCCCAATAAAAAAAAGCAATCCCACAACCCCCATTAAATAAAGGGTAGTCAGGCTATGCAATCCGATCATAGAAGATCCAAACAACATCTGACTAAAACGAAACCAGGCAAATAATAAGGGACGTGTACTGAAAAGGGCGTTGGTTGTGGGGAAAATTTCTCTGGTTTGTACTACATAACCGCATTCATCAACATTAAGGAAGGGGATAAACCATGTGATTGCTCGGAGAAGAAGCAGGATAGCAAAAAGCCATAGCAGGTAAAATGATGTAGATTTGGTAGGGCGTTCCAACCCCGAATTACGGATATGAACAGTCATTCAGCCTACGTACCATCATGATTGGCATTATCATATTGTTAGATCATAACCATGTAACCCAGAGTTCTGAAGCCAAAGTAACTACACCATCGTATGCAATAGCAAAAAAGAATGCTACGGGATATAGTTTAAAAAATCAGTATTGCATTCAGACCCATCCACACATGTTTAAACAAACGAGCATATTCAAAACTAACATCTGCTGGATGGATTTTGCTGGTATCAAAATATGGGCGATACCATTCCCAAAATAATTCCAGGGTAAAATGAGGACTCGGTTGCCATCCTAATCCTACCGCTGTTTGAATTGTATACAACTGATCCTTTATGACACCCAGGGTTTTGCAACAAAGATTATCATAGATGAAGTGCTCCAAGAATTGTAAACCTGTTCCAAATGTTACAAATGGATAAAATTGAATCTGCTTCGGTTTTAATTTCATCCCCATGGTAACCATGTTCCATCGTACGATGGCATCACTGGGATTGGCTGGATTTACATAACCCGTTTTTTCAAATTGATTATGATGATAGGTATAAAAACCAAGGTGGACATCCACCATATCCTGAAACATCCAGAATATAGTACCACCCTTTAATATAAGTCGGTGATACCAATCATTTTCATCCCGACGAGGTACGATACGATATATTCCCGCACTCAAACCAAATTGATGTCGAAACGGTGAATTAATACTCGTTTGAGTTTCGGTATCGGCAGTTTTACGATCGAGGATATCCCCTTCCCACTCTTGTTTTGAAGGTTGATTTGCCTCATCGTCATCTTTTTGATTGCAGTCACAAGGGTTTGATTCGTCCTCCGGCTCTTGGTTTGTTGTCTCACGGTTGCAATCATTACAAGGATCATCTAATAAATAAAAATCAAAATAAAGTTGAATCCAGCTACGAGAATGATACCGATAAGCATGCCTACGGGAATAATGGTTAGTACACGGTTTTTTATACCGTGTATGACTCCTACGTTCAAAATGATCTCGAAAATATTCTTCACCATATTGTTCCAGCTCAACGCTCCAAATATCTTCCAACTGTAAGTTTGGATATATCCACCAGAAACCAAAATCCCAATACCAGCTTCCACGAAAAAAGGCAGCCATCACATATTCTGTGGGAATATAAAAATACTCGTCGTGGGCATCCATTACGATTACTTCATCTGAGACGAGGAGTACAACACCATGTATTTTTTCTCCACCTTCCAGAATGAGTAAATCCCCCCATGAGAGCAATGGGATTACTAAGAGTATTAGAACGAGCAATGCTTTTTTTCTCATCGCATATCCTCATCAGGATATAGAAAATTTGTATCCATTTATAATATACAATAAACTGGGAGATTTGTCGGTAATTTTATCTTTTTTTTCTACTAACAGTTCAACTTCCCTTCTCCTAGGTGTTTCATTACCTTATATCCAAGGGGGAACCATGAATTCCGATACAATTTCCAACCATTTATGCCTTGCACTGGACAACGACTCTCTTACGGATTCACGGGAACTGATTTATCAAACATGTGAATCCATTGGAGTGTATAAGATTGGGATGCAAGCTTTTTATTCGGTCGGTCCACCGGTACTAGAGATTATTCGACAACAAAACGCACAGATTTTTTTAGATCTGAAACTATGTGATATCCCCAATACAGTCGCCAAAGCTGCATGTGCCCTTACTCGAATGGGAGTTGATTTTTTATCGATTCACACAATGGGTGGGAAAGAAATGATGCAATATGCGAAAGATGCGATCCTAGACGAATCAGAAAAACTCAGTATTACGCCTCCCTTATTGATCGGTGTGACGGTATTAACCAGTCTGGATGACTATCATTTGAATGAAGAACTGGGGATTACGCGAGGCGTAGAAGATCAAGTGTTGCATCTTGCAGAGTTGGCAGTTAATGCGGGATTAGATGGGATTGTAGCATCCCCGAGAGAAGCACGCCGAATACGAGCAGAACAAGGGGAATCGTTATATCTCGTAACACCTGGAGTACGATTACCTGGGGATGCAGTACACGACCAAAAACGTACAACTCCCCCAAAAAAAGCCCTGGATGATGGTTCAAACCTGTTGGTAATTGGGAGACCTATTACAACAGCTATCAATCCAAAGGAAGCGGCAGCGTTGTTTTACGACGCTTTAAAATCCAACTAGATAAAAGGAAACAATTTGATCCCTCGAATCCCCCTGGAACAACAACTAAAGGGGATGAAATACATTATCCTGGGGCAAGCCTGGGGTATGATCCTATCGGCCTTGATTCTCCAAACCCCCATTCCAACTTTAATTGCACTTAAATTAGGTGCATCAAAATTTGATGTTTTTCTAGCCTTTACATGCATTAACCTGGCTGGCTTAGTAGGTATCCCTGCTTCCTATTATATTGATTTCCATCGACGCCGTCCTTTCCTGTTACGATTTTGGACCATTGGAACAATTATTGCCCTGGGTATGATTAGTGCGCCGTTCTTTTCATTCCTGCCAGCTGCAAAAGCAGATGCATACATTTTTCTTGGGTTTATGATTGTTTTCTGGACTATAATCAGTGTGGGAAACGCCGCATGGTTCCCCTTACTAAAAGATATTGTCACCCCTTCAAAAACAGGAATCTTTTTTTCACGAATGCGTCTGGCTTGGCAAACGGTAGGGTTTATCTTTGTGATATTAGTTACGTTGTTTTTACGTTTTGGAGGTGGGAATGATGGGGAATTATGGCAATATCAACTGATCCTGCTTTTTGCCTTTGGCACCTCCTGGGTACGTATTTATTACATCAGTAAATTACCCGAAGCCCCGTTTTACCCTCCCCCAAAGCGTCCCCGGTTTACTCCTAATTTCAGAGCCATCCTTCGGAATAGAGAATTCCGTACCTTCACTGGGTATAATATCTTTGTAGGAGTTTTCAACTCGTTTGCAGTCCAATTATTGATTTTCTTTATGGTCGATTTAAATTATTCGGACTCCCTGAATATATTTATTACCGCAACAGCTACACTCGGTACGCTTATTGGATTAACGTTTTCAGGGATTTTAGTACGGAATATCGGGTGTAATCGTGCATTCTTCCTCTCCCATTTGCTTAGGCTCGGGATCTTCCTTCTTACCTTTGGAATCTGGAATGCTTCACTCATAAGTATTCTCATGCTCTTTTTCATTTCGTTTACCAATGGGATCATCAATTCCATCTATGGGGTTGCACATACGGTGAAAATTTTTCAAATCACACCAAAGCGAAACCGTTCTTTGTTTCTCAGTTTATCAATGGGAATCGTTGCACTGGTATGTGCATTCCCCCCCATTATCATGGGATTATTAGTCGAAGAATGGCTTCCGCTTACAATTCCTTTGTTGGGGATTGATTTCTACCGGTATCACTATATCTTTGCTGGATCCGTGCTCTATCTCTTTGTCTCCCTTTATTTTGTAAAATTCTTACCCAAAGACTCCAAACGTATTATCTAAATTCTTGTCGCATCATACAATTGGATTTTCCTATAGGATTTGATATCTTTCAATCAACCGGAACCCCGGCGTGTTTATCGATATGAGTAGATTTCAAACAGAAGGGGAAATGGATGATTACTCTGACCTTGCGACGCACACTTCTCGTTTTAATTTTATTAAGTCTCAGCGCCATTATATATGGTCAACCGTATGAAATTTACGTGCTCACCATGGGACCGGGAGATGAGCTGGTTACTAAATGGGGGCATAATGCTGTTCGGGTCAAGGATATTGGTAATGGGAGGGATTTAGTATATAACTATGGGACCTTTCAATTTACTGAAAATTTTGTCAATGAATTCCTTCAAAATGAATTGAAATATTGGCTCAGTGTATCTCCATACGATCGTGTCGTTGCAGCGTATCAGCGGGAGAATCGAAGCATTTGGTCTCAACGCCTCAATTTATCTCCCCAACAGAAACAGCAGATTATTCGCTTTCTAAATGAGAATGCCAGACCCGAAAACAAATATTATAAGTACCACCATTTTTATGATAATTGTTCCACTCGGGTACGGGATCTGCTGGATCAATTTCTAGATCAAATCATCACCGAACAAGCATCCGATCCAAGTGGGAATACGTATCGCTTTTATGTGCGGCATGCTACAACAGATAACTTATGGTTGACTTACGCACTGGATTTACTGTTGAATAGTAGTGTCGATAAAAATCTTACCCGTTGGGAGGAAATGTTTTCCCCTCTCAAGCTCAAAGAATATCTGAGCACCCTTACTATAACAAAGCCCAATGGGACAACTGAACCTTTGGTCGTCGAGGAAACCTCCGTTTTTGCTGCCGCACCACGTCAGGGAGCTAGTTGCTTTTCTGCTGCGAATTTGAGTGTTATTTTTTTGTTTATCCTGTTTCTATTTACCATTATTTATCCTGCTATCTCCATGAAACCCAATAACCCTCATACCATAAAAATAATGGTAGGACTGATTATATTTGGAATCTTTTTTACGGTATCCAGTCTGCTTGTACTTATTATGAATGTCTATTCTTCCCATGCATCAACATACTATAACGAAATTCATCTAGCTTTGTTTGTAACCGATCTTGCACTAATTGTAGCAGCAGTACTCATCCTACATCATCGTTTGATTGCAGCTCTAATTTTAAAAATCTGGTCGTTATCCAAACTAGCGGCGATTCTCTTTTGGTATTTTATGCAGATCATTGGGGGATTC
>CAYPZJ010000298.1:0-6572 GCA_964414635.1 uncultured Spirochaetia bacterium | reverse complement strand
GGGTATGGTATCTGCATAGAAATATACCAAAGCGGCCGCTAGATGACTATCAACAAAGTTCGAATTCATATCGGCAGCCTGGTTAATGCGAGTCCATGCGTCCAAGCCATATTTCACAACCAACCCCCACTGCTCACGCTGTATGCAATCCCGAGCAGCAAAAGCTTTGGCTAATCCATAATAAAAATAATCCAGATAGTCTGCTTGGTTTGCTTCAATACGATATTTCCCTTGTCTGAGAGCCCAGTTAATGTAATAGGTGAAATGCTCATTGGATTGTTCATGGGTATTGTCTTCGGTTATCTGCATCCAATAAGTAAGTGCATAATAGAAATAACCAATCGGTTTGCTGGGATAGCTACGAATCAATTCCCGTAAGCTACTTCGAGCGGTTTGAAATTCCCAATTGTTTATTTGCTCTGTAATAATTTGGAAACGGGTTAGATCCGCTTCTGTTAAATGTGCGTAAGTGGGAGTGGTGGTTAGGAAGAGATTTATCCCAAATAGATAAATCGAACCCCATAGCATCGAAACAACACGCAGCTTCATACGAACAGTATAACACGTTCCGGTCGATTCCGTTCCAAATTCTCGTATGAAATTATTTATTAATTGAATAAACACTTTTGAAAGTGGTTTGACATTTTTGGGGGTGTCTGAGACGCTAGGCTCCACAATGTCAATTATGATAGATACACCCTCTGCACTGTACATTAGTTTAAAAGGGAATATGTTCTTATCTCAAAGCAGTAATATCACTATTTCTTTAAAGGCATCCTACTCAAATCAATTACAGCTTTGATTTCACGTAGATTTTATTTGTTGAGCTAGCTGCATATGCCACATAGGGACGATCATCGGTACTTATTTGAATACTGGGATAATAGCATTGCGTATCTAATTCGATAATATCCCAACTGTTCACTTCTTTTAGGGCATACAATATGCGTGTATTTGCTGTATCCGTGTAGGCAACATGAGGAATACCCTCGGAATCCAATGCAAGAGATACATTCTGCCCTAAATTAGCAGAGGAACTGGCATCAACCAATTCATAACTCCACGATCCTGCTCCTTCTTGACTGGCAAATCGCAGAATATTTCCTGCATTGTAAGCAATATAGCATCCCGTATCGTTACATGCTGCTGATAAAAATTGTCCCACATCACCAGAATTATCAATAGTTTGAACTCCCCAATTACCAGGAGAAGTACGGGTTGCCCACTTCAGATTGGAGTTCCCATAATAGGCAATGTGGATGATACCGCTGGAATCTTGGACGATCGAACACATACTTGTATTAGGTACAGCTGAACCGGATGTAGGATCAACGACTTCTTTAGTCCAATTTCCTGAATCATCACAGAAAGTTTCATCCCCCGTGCATGTCAGATATTCCAATTGATTGGAACCTGTGGCTAAATAATAACCAATATGGCGAGTTTGCGTGCTATCCTCATACAAAACAGATGAATAGCGAGAATAGTTGGTATCATTAAGGATGACATCATTCCAGCTTACTCCGTTCCAATAACCATAAATCAAGCGTCTGTTACTTGAGTACTCATAATCCATAACTAAATGCAGTTTATTGGATTCATCGATATGGATAAACCCGCTTCTACCACCATAGTATGCGTTTCCACCAACTGGATTATTTTGTGTCCATGAAGCACCATCATAATAATTAAACCGAGGATAGTTTGACGATGAATAGACATGAAATACATAGGGATTATTATTATCATCCAGACAAAGGGAAACCGTATGATTCGGAGTACTATCAGAATTATAGGATTGACGTAACCATATTTCCAACTCCATTCCATTACTCAATGTTGTTCCGTTATATACGTTTACTTCTCCAGTTACTGCATCGTTCGGTACTGTGACCTCTATCTGATCATCTTGCCAACTGATAATCGTCCCCGTGGTTTTTCCTCCGCCTGCTTTTTCAAAGGAAACATACCCACCTAATGGTTGGGTTGATCCAAAGGATACACCAGACAATGTTAGGGTATCCCCCCGATTCGCCGTATCTAAATCCAAATTTTGAAGCATTTGATAATTATGGGTGATGAATGCTTTTTCATTGGAAATTAACTCATTCCCTGCCTCATCGTTAGAAATTACACGATAATAGTAGGTCGTATTCTCAGAAAGACTTGAAAGTAACACCATATGAGTGGTGGAAAATGTGGTATCTCCGGGTACCAATGTACCTGTTCCAGGTGTGAATCCTGCCGATTCGCTATATTCAACTGCCGCATCCGTAATTTCGTTGGTTACCCAAATAACAGAAGCGGTCGTGTCTAAAATATCTGTTACATATGGACCAAGCACAATATATGGAATAAGTGTATCTTCTAATGAGCTTGTCGTGCTTGTTTCCGTTGTGGAGGAGGTTTCTGAGGTGCTATATGTTATGGAACTGCTTGTTTCTGAGTAGGTAATGCTGGTTGTTTTTTCGGTTGAGGAGGAAGTGGGAGTTGAAACTGTTGTTGTTGTGGATATAACAGGTGTCAGTTCCTCTCCATAAAACTCGTCTAGTGTTACAGGTGAACAGGTATGGATAAATACAGAACAACAGAGTATACTGATTATGAATAATAGTGCCCCAACCATGTTACGATGCATAGCCATTGGTATTCCTCCTAAAGTCACAATTAGTATACAAGGTATAGTATATTCATATTTTGTCAAGTATGTTTCGGTCTTTTTATTAGTATAGAACAAAGTACCAATCTATCTTATCTTATGGTAAGTAGACAACACATTTGTTTCAAAGATGGTGGCATACCCATGCATAGTATTGTGTAAAGTATGAATTACCATAACTACTTATGTGATTAGAATTCATATGCACCTATATCGTATGGTTCTATACGAACATTTTTGTCTCGATCGTCTTCCACGAGACCAAGAGCAGCAGAGGATGTATCTACCCCATTATCGATGGCAAGACATCCTGCTTTTAAGTGCCAATCAGCATTGACTGAGGCGAAGATATCCGAAAGCGTTACCCCATACAAATTATTTTGAGAACTATTAGCGGCACCTTGCGTTGTATTCAGTGCGATATTGATATTCGCATCACTGTAAATGGTTCCATTATCATTATTATAATAATAGAATTTTCTAATCTTACTGCTGCTACTAATGTTTTCGTAAATAAACAAGTTGTTGTTAAAAATCATGGGATCCGAATCGGCAGCGTTTTCATATACCCCATAGGTACGATATTCTCCATCGTAGCTCGAGCTAAAGTCAGAATAGAGGATGGAAAAAATATTGTTAACAATGGTGGGGCGTCCACTCTGAATCCGAATACAAAATGAATGGCGTTCATCATTATTCCGATAATTATAATCTATGGAATCATTCATTCGTGAAGGTGCCAATGTATTGTTCGAGATAATCGCATCGCTATTAGTAAGACGAATGGCAGCGGATAAACAATTTATATTATCACTGGTATACCAACTACCATAGATAACATTGTTTATAATAGTAGGATCGGAGTCCACCACTTCCAGTCCCATATTCATGGAATAATCATACGGTGTGTAAGAACCGCCAATCATTCGATTCCGGCGGATCAACGTGTGACCACAATTATTTACAGTTAATGCAATTCCTCCGTCGGAAGAATTTGCATGAATTTCCATATCTTCAATCACATTGCCTATACCACAATTATCCAGATAGATCGCATATCCAAATCGGTTGGATATTATCTTTGAATATCCTTCTTTTATTTGGGTAATCGTTCCCGCTCCTAGATAGATACCATATTTAGTAGTAGGAGTAGGGTTGGAAATATTTACCTCAATATCTTCAATTTCTGCTGTTGAATTACTATCCATGTAAAAACCATAAACGGTTGTTGCGTTGGAATCGATGGTAACATCAATATTTCGAAAAATCATAGACGCATTATTTTCAATCACAAGCCCTGTGATAAGATTTGCTGTCACATTATTGTTATTAACGAAATCACAATCTGTAATCGTGAGATTAGCTCCATCCACGTGCATACCACCAGAAAAATCAGTAACGGAACTATCCGGGGCGATAATCGAAAACCCACTTACAGTTGTCGCAGGAGTGATAGATGAATCTATTAATAAGGAATAATCCCCACTTGTTGCTTGAATCATGGTGACGTTAACCTCTGGATCTCTTGCTGAAAAACCAATATCAAATCCCCCAAATAGACTAATCCCGTTCACCAGGGTGACTGTCTCATCATAGATTCCACCTTCAACGTGTACTTGTGCCGCATTTGCAATTTGAGCTTTGTTAATCCCTTCTGATATAGTTTGTACTGCATTCGCAATGCTTTGTCCATTTTTCCCATTATCCCCATTTGTTTGAGAAACGTATATGATATTTACCGCTTGTGTTCCAGAATAGGTAGTCGTCTGAGAATATATCACGCTCGTTCGAAACGAAGCATCCCGAAACTGAATGCTTACTGTACGTGTTCCAAAAACACCAGGCGGCATAGTCATGTTATATGTATCCACATAAGACATCCAGTCTGTCCAAGCTCCTGAATCATCCTTAACCCTGAATTTTTCGACTCCACTACCAAAGGAACCATCATCGGAAGTGATATTCAATACGATGTTTAAATTCGTATCATCATCATTGGTAATGGTGAATCCACCTGTTGGATCCGTTATATCAAGATTGATTGTATCAATGATATAGTCCTCTGAACGGGTCCCATCATGGTCTAAAAACTGCGCTTCTACAATACGTTCCCCTTCCACATTGTCTAATGTCCATGCTTTAACTGCATTATAGGTTTCCCACGCAGCCCACGTTCCACTTTCATTTCGAAAACGCATCATTAAGGGATCTGTATCTGTATATTCTTTTGCATCTATTTTAAGTGTTACACTAGATGTGGTGGTATACATAGCACCATTATTTATAGTGATACTACCAGTAGGGGGATCCCCTGGATTAGGTGGTGCAACAGATGCATTCACATTCCATGTATAGGAAGTAGGAATCTGTTGCCAAACACCCAAACTATTTTGTCCTTTTACGTCTATTGTATGCTCCCCATCGGCTAGTCCAGTTAGTTGAATGGGCGTATCCACGAAAATACTACCAGAATAACCACTCGTGTCTATTTGATAGCTGTAGTTTACTACATCTTCTCCGGTAACTGTAATTGTCGATGAAGAGGGAGCACCATTTTTACTTGGTAGATGTAGCAACACAACAAGGGGTGTTGAAGTATTCACTTCCCAAATTCCGATTGTTGGAGAGGGCTGCCATATACCAGCAGGATTTGCCCCAATTACATATAAAGTGTGTTCCCCTTGTGTTAATTCAGTCAATAGAATCGGTTCATTAATGCTAATGGTCTCACTATAGGTACCAGAATCTAATCGATACCGATACTCAGAAATATCGGTTCCTGAAACCGCAATAGATAGGGTGTTCTCACTAATTGGAGATTCAGGAATCCCAACTAGTACGACCAATGGTTGGGCATAGTCCCCTGGATCATTGCTTTGGGTATTCGAAGAAAAAGAATAGGGATTTGAGGTAGTCGTTCCCGTTTCCATACTTTTTGAAGAGACCGTAGATGATGAAGCGGTTGTTGTTTGATTTGTTAAGGAACCTAAATAAAAGTCATCTAGAGTTGGGTTGTTACAGAATAGAATAAAGAAACATAATAATATCGTACTCAAAAAAACTAGCCAACGTATCATATCAAACTCCTTCTAAAATGAATGTCAAGTAGTGGTTATTCACAGGTGTAATTACCATTATATTTGCTTTTCTTTTGTATAAATAGAAATATAGCAACATTTCATGGATTATCAGAATTCGGTATCTTCGTCTCAGTCTATACAAATTCACAGGAAACTCCTTCCCACCGATCCTCCCCCAGCAATTCGTCTTCACAAGTTACAAAAATCTAGATCTTCCGACCAGTAAACTCCCACTCTTTAAGTATATAGAAAGTATCGAGGAAAACGCAAAAAAAAACTATCAAAAACATATAGTGAGTGATCGAAATGTTTTCCAAAGACCAAATCAAACTCATTCTCAAATAATAAAAAGTAAACTAAATCGAATAACTCCTGACTCCAAAATGTATCCCGATGAAAACTAATTTGCCCATACCGTGTTTTTCATCCTATAACGTGATGCATCTCAGATAAAAATCGTACAGTCCCTCAATAAGACAAGTCCGTACAGCCTTTTCAGATTGAGTCGATAGAGCGTTTTTCGCTGTGAGAGTAATCTATCCGGTAGGTATATGAAATTGTAGGATATTCGGTTGCTTATTAAGAAAGGATGCTTACTTGCGAGCCTGTATGGATCATGCCTTGGGGCCGATCTTGGATTTGAAACGTTCAATTCGCTATTACTTAATTTTTACTGTTAGTTCCAATATATTGTGATATACTAAATGAAGTATGTGGGGTGATTGCATGTTTTCTTGAAAACAATCGTGTAATCAACTCAAGTTTCCTATTCATTCACTATACTTGAAAGTTTCAGTTTTGACATGGGTGTCTGTGGCGCGAAGCGCCACAGA
>CAYPZJ010000297.1:0-6603 GCA_964414635.1 uncultured Spirochaetia bacterium | reverse complement strand
AGTACACTACTAATTCGTTGTTCCAAAGGATGAATTGCTCGGTCGGTTTGCGTGTCACTTTTTGGTGTATTCAGATTTATTTCCAACTCCCTTAATTGGTCTAATTCCATAGGTGATAATTCAATAACAGGTACAGCGTCTCGGGATGCATTACTTTTTTCACTGAAGCTTAAAAATGGATACGTCCCCAACAGCGTAATGATTACTACATTTATTATTAGTACGGTTCGTTTCATCGTGACTCCCTCCATGCTTGAATCATGTCATTCCATGCCAGGGATAGGTCGGTACCCGACCTACACCATTCGGCATGATTGTTTTCGGCTATCTCAGCAGATTCTTTACCGTATTTTCCGATCGTCAGGTCTATTAAATTCACAGTGTATGAAATAATAGCATAAAAGGGAGAACGGCGTTTGTCCAGAAAATCGCTAGGAAAATACGGAACCAATTCCTTAGATAAAATTGGTTTGTGATGTGGAGATTTAGATACTGCTGGAATGAGTATAGAAAAGAGAAAACAAGGCATCTGTCTATTCGCTGGGCAATTTCAAGATATGAATGGCAAAAAAATAATATATATATAAGTGCTTATTAACTAACATTAGATTATAGTAATATGCGTTTATAACGCAAAGAGCTATGTTTTTCTGCTTATAGTATTTTTATTTACTAGTAACGTTTGTGCGGGTATCTGTCTATTTGCTGAACGCTATCTTGATATAAATATTTAACATTGCTGTCCATATTTCTATGATCGATTAAACGCTTCTTTCGAATTCCTTAAGCGCAGTATTCGTTACGAACCTGTTCTACACAACATCATAAAAAATTATTCTTTTTTTTGATTTTTTTTTAGGAAAAATCTGACTTTTTTTTGTTTAATCTAGATAGAGGGCAAGGAGAATCACCTAGCATACCGTATGCTATTGTATTTTAAATGGGTTCGTCTTGCGTTACAGAAAACTATATATTGGAGGTGCATTTATGGCACAAACACGAAAAAAAATGGAAGGTGGAGTCTATGAAGTGGAGACATTTACAATCAACAGTGAACCGTTTTTTATGGGAGATGCTACAAAACGAATGATTCATCGCGTATTTGAACGCGCAACAGAACGATTTGCATGCAAAATCATTGCATCTACGATTACCAATTCTGGTATTTATCTGCTTATTAGTACTGAGCCAAATAGAGGTGTATTTGGGGATATATCGGTTATCATGCAATATATAAAAACTCAAATCACAGTTGGGGTTAACCGAGCGTTGGGTCGCCGCGGTACGATCTGGCAAGAGCGATTTTTTTCGATTATGCTGGCGGGGTCACAAGAAGAATTCCAGCAAAGTGTACAGCAAATCCATGACCATGCGAAAGATCAGGTTTCTGATTTATTGAATTACGAATTTTCTTCGTTCCGTGTTTATAAGGGAACAGGGAAAATGAAATTTATTAGTATGATGGTTTGGCAAAAGCTATATCAAGAAAAGCGTCAATTGGGTATATGGTAATCAAGGATCAGCCTGCAGATAGTTGCAGTACTACCCTAGGATTAGTATATAAAAATGAAATAAATTATTTACCATTGTTGGAGGTTATATGGTACATCTTGCTCGTTGGGCAATCATAATCGGGGTACTATGCATAAGTAGCAATGCACTTTATGCAGAACCATACGCAATAAGCTATCCTGATTTTAACCAATCCTATTGGGAAGAGTTTGAAGACGGTGCTTCGGGTAAAACCAAGCGTGGTGTTTTCGGAACAATCTTATCTGGTGCTGGACTTGTCGGGTCAATCCCGTTGCTTCTACAAATGAGGGATGATCCAGATGGTTTTGCAGCCCCAACTTTTATGCTATTATCCACTTTGGGTTCCCTATTAGCTCATAGTATACGCAGTATCTCCATGGGGCAATCTGAAAAGGACAAAGCATCCCAGTTTATAGCACAGTACACCGAAGGCACTCAGTTGGATCCACAAGCAGAAAAAAAATACTTCTTAGAAGATAACCGCCTTTCCGCATCAAAGGTACAAGTCTTTGGAACCTATTTACTAACACAATCTGCATTGGCGATGGGTGCTGCGCTTACTTATGCTGGATTGCAATACCGGAATAATGAAGATCATAAAAAAGCAATCATAGGATTCAGTATTCTCGGGGGATTACTACTTGGCGGTGGAATTTTTATGCAACGTAGCAAACGTATTGAAACCGAAGCTTATCAACGTGAATTATATGAAAACGAATATTTGGTTCCCACTCATATTGAAAGTCTTGATAAGTGGGTAGAGGAAGAAAAAAGAACAAGCAGAATTAGGACGGGATTTGGTTATGCGGGTGTGATTGGTGGAGGTATGATCCTAAGTGCTGCAATTGCTGGGATTGTACGGATATTTGCGATAAATCAATCATCAGATGACAAATGGTATAATAATACACAGATTTCCATACCACTTATCCTTGCAGGGATCGGTACTTCCATTCCATTAATGCTGCTTGGAATTCGGTTAATAAAAGAAACAAATACATACCGAGAACAGCTGGATTCTTATTCAACCCAATCGTTGGCTATAGCACCCCATATCCAACTGAACGTACTACTGCAATTCACCCAAATAGGGATTCAATTTCGCTATTAATATAATGACTTATATCGATCATATTCAGGTCTAATACTGAATTAGATCACCCGTACCAGTGATATTCGTTTCTATATGTGGAACACCTTTATAATAAATATTACCCGAACCGTCCAGCTGGACTTGAAGCAACAATCGAGCATTCACATACGCAGAACCAGATCCATCCAATTGAATGGTCGTTTTGTTTGTGGCGAATTCTTCAGTCCGAATAGTCCCGGAGCCATCCAGAATAACCTCATGTGAATCACTTTCTCCCAGGAGATGCACTGTTCCAGAACCATTTAATTCAGATATGGTGTATTCCTGATCATCCATTATTCCTGTCCCTTCCATGCCAACCAGGTTGCATCCTAAAAGAATAAAACATAACACCATACCTGATAATCCAATAATCATCGATTTGCCTTGCATAGAATTCTCCTACTTAGGTCCACCATTCTTTTAGTAGTACGCTATGATTTTTTGCTCAGTTCTTCCGCGTTGCCCGGCAATAACTCTAGCTACCATGCTACTAGCATAGCCTCGTATCCAATCAGTTTAGATAAACAAACCCATAAAAAGCCTGATCCACGTTCTGATTGATTAAAGTAGCTTCATACCAAAAAATGTTACCCCTCTTAAAAAAAACTAGCATACAAGGATTCCTATCATGCACATCTTCATACCACCACCTTTCTATCCTCATTTCTGATATTTATATTCCCTACACAATGGATTAGAAAAGCATTCGATTCGCTTTTTAATCAAAACATGATATATTTAATGTACATGTCGTTTTGACTAAGCGTCTGAAAAAACACGTTACTCATTAGGTTTAACCTAAACAACGTTCATAAAGGTTGATAAATGAAACCGGTCAAACTATTCGGTTTTATAAAAAGCGAATTCCTACGCGATTGGATAACAAACGCTTTAGAAGCATTTGAAATCCAATTTGTTGAACATTTAGAAAACCTGTTTGACCGTGTAATTACACACCCGCTTATTCTTCTTGTGATTGAAGCAAGCTATTTAGATGAATATTACGATTATTTTGAACTGCTGCTTAAAAAAAAGAATAACGACCGACTCTTTTTTACGGTCATCGTAGGCGACGCGCTTCCTCAGATACCGCCAGATCGCTGTATCCAACTAAAAATTCATGATATTTTCATTCCTGACATGCCACGGGAGCATATGCAGAATCGAATTTATTGGATGGTGAAGCATTTGGAGCAACAATATTACCATGGTGTGGCGCAAATCCGTTGTCGGAGCTATACGGGGACGATAAATGCATTAAATGAAATAGGGATTGCGTTATCATCCACCGAGGATATTGACCAATTGCTCAATCAAATCCTGTATCATATCCGAAGGGTAACGCATTCGGATGCTGGAAGTATCTATCTGGTAAAAGATTTTAAATACATTTCTCCGTTAGAACGCAATCAGGCTAAACAGCAAGGGGAGCTTCCTGACAAGTATTTGATTTTCAAAATTGCGCATAATGATACGATGCGATTTCCATTTGAGGAGGTGGAACTACCGGTACAAAAAACGAATCTAGCCGGATACGTTGCATTTACCGGGGAACCGATAAATTTGAAGGATGCGTATAACATCCCTATGACGTTTAAGTTTCAATTTAATAAGAACATTGATGAATCGTCGGGGTATCGGAGTAAATCCTTTTTGGTGGTACCCATGAAAAATCATAAGGATGAGATTGTGGGGGTGCTGCAATTAATAAATCGGAAACGGCATTGGGATAAAAAACTCACCAGTCCCGATCTAGTTGCCCAGGAAGTGGTTGCTTATGATGAAACCACCCTCCAAATGGCGCAATCTGTAGCATCGCAGGCAGCCGTTGCCATCGATAATTTCCAAATGATTCATAATATCCAACGCCTTTTTGATCGCTTCTCCTCTGCTAGCATTTATGCTATTGAGCAGCGGGATCCGACTATGGTTGGTCATTCCGAACGTGTGGCACGGTTAGCGGTGAAAATGGCAAAAGAAATTAACCTTACCCGCCGGGGGAAATATAAAGACGCGTTTTTTACGGAAGATCAAATCCAAGAATTGTATCATGCTGCTCTGCTTCACGATTTTGGGAAAATTGCTGTTCCAGAGCGAGTATTACTAAAAGCAAAGCGGTTATATTCATCCGATTGGGAATACCTTCGTACACGCTATGCTTTATTAAAAATGTGCATAGAACAGGATCTCGTATCCCTTCCTCCTGGTTTTAGCAAGAAAAGCGATGTCCTAAACGAGATCAAACAAACCTTTGCGATGATCCAAGAACATATTGCTCCAATTTCACTTTCCCAAGAATATAAGGAAAAAATAATAGCATTGGCGCAAATGGAATTACGAAACGAAAACGATGAAGTAGAAAAATTCATCCCCAACTCGATTTTACAGAACCTACTCATTTCGCAAGGAACCCTAAATTCGGAGGAGCGAAAACTTATTGAAGCCCACGCAGAAAAGACCTGGGAGTACTTGTCCAATATCCCATGGCCCCACCACCTAAAACAAGTCCCTGAGATTGCTCGGTATCATCATGAACAATTAGACGGAACAGGCTATCCAAAAGGTATCACCGAAGATGAAATACCAATTGGATCAAAAATACTCGGTATTGTTGATAAATATGACGCCATGGTTGCATCGGATCGTCCCTATAAAGATGCCCTTCCGATTCCTCAAGTTTTGGCTTTCTTAAAGGGAATGGCGGCAGAGAATAAACTCGATTCCGAGTTGGTTAACCTCTTTATTCAGCGAAAAATATACGGCTCAGTTTGATAACTTGTGTGGAAATCGTTATTTTTTTTATTAGAAAGATTATAGATGTGTTGGCTCCACGAATGAAGTGCTTTCGGAAAACTTCGAAAGAAAGAGTGTGGTTATACCTTGCTGTGGCATAAACCAACAACACCATCGTAAACACATCACAAATCTGCCATCAGGGAGTATGGAATACACAAATACCTATACTCTCAACGGTACAAAAGAAAACGTATACGGTGATAACTTACCAACGAAAGACCAGTATTATGGAACGCTATTTGTGATGTGAACCCTAAAACAGTATGGTCTTGGATTATCGAGTTCAGAACTATATATATTAATAGAATGGAGCGTATCCATGATAAATATGACGCAACTAAAAGTGTTTGATGATAAAGAGTTCGATACTTTTTGCAAATTCATCTATGAGATAGCAGGTATTAATTTAACAGATAAAAAACGCAGCCTCGTGACAAACCGGCTGCGCAAACGAGTTGTAGCTAATGAGTTTAACAGCTATGGGGATTATTTTAAATGGGTGCGGAGTGCTGCGGGGAATCATGAACTAGTGAATATGATTAATGCGATCACAACAAATATTACCACATTTTACAGGGATGCCAAACAATTTGCTGCGCTCAATAATGAGGTCTTACCTCTCATACGGCAAAAAAATAATGGTACCATCCGGGTGTGGAGCGCAGGATGTTCCACCGGTGAAGAACCATACACCATAGCCATGCAGCTGATACGATTCGGTAATAACGTAAAATTTGAAATCCTCGCGACCGACTTATCTACGTCCGTTCTTGAAATCGCAGATCGGGGAATCTATAGTGTCGATCAATTCAAGGATGTAGGAAAAGATATTATTAGTGAGTTTTTCACGGTAGAAGGAGAAAAATATATCATTAATTCCAAAGTGAAACAGCATGTCAGCTTTAAAAAACTAAACTTGATAACCGACTCCTTCCCACAAAACATGGATATCATTTTTTGTAGAAATGTAGTTATCTATTTTGACCGTACCACAAAAACAACGCTATTTGACCGTTATTGGAATACATTAAAACCCCATGGCTTCCTTTTTCTGGGGCACAGTGAATCACTGTTTAATAATTCCAAATACAAATTCTTCAAACCTTCAATCTATAAACGTGTTGCAGAATAGAACCTGA
>CAYPZJ010000296.1:0-6615 GCA_964414635.1 uncultured Spirochaetia bacterium | reverse complement strand
AAGCGACGAAGTAATCATCGTTCCGAAAAGAGATTGCTTCACGTCCATTCGCAATTGACGCACAGGTTTTCAATGATTTAGAAAAACTCTCAAATTTCAGGTATCCAATTCCCAATTAGTCTATTCCTTCTATATTTACCACGTACAGTAATAATGAAAATAATATTATTATATATTTATTCTATTAGCAATTGCAAGATCTGTTCTTGCCGTGTTTTCCTAATTCCCAGCCTCTTATACCTCTATATTCCTGTAACAACCCAAATCTTTCTGGCTCAATTTGTTACGAGACTTCATGACTTATTGGAAAGAGATAGTGATATACCAGTTTACTTGTTATTCGATACAATAGAGCAATCGTTTTCTGATTATGCAAGCTACAAATCCTATTTGGATAAACTGATCCCCGGCAATCATAAATGGTAGCAAATAGCATAGTAACTTTATTCCCCTTAAATATTCATTAGAGCGTATATTTTGTTACAAATATTTGTTTCGTGGCTCCCGATTCATCAGTAAAGCTCACATACAACGAATTTCCCATAGATATTACTTCAGGATGATACGCATTTGCAGAGCTATTATGATTTAACCCTTGTCCAGCAACCACATTAGCAAAATCCCACATTCCCATTCCTTCATTCCAATGTTTTACATACACATATGTAATACCAGCTGCAGCTTCGTACCAGCTAACATAGGGTTGATTATTCACCAATTCAATTACCGGATAACGTGCATTTTCGGTAGTCTGATCATTGAGTGGCAGTCCTCCCAATGTTCCCGACCATGCTCCATCCCATTTACGAACAAAGGTATGAATATCTGCTCCAATCACCTCATTATAGGTTACATACACGTAATCATTGGTATCATCAGTGACCAAATCCATTTCTCGTGCTTGGTTTGAGCTTTCAAGTCCACTGCTGGGTGATAAGCGCCACCAATTTTCTGCGGAATAATAATAAACATGGGCATCATAGTTTGTTGTATTCCGATAGTGCGACTGCAAAAAACAGACATATGGCATGTTATTCATAAACGCAATCCGAACACTTCCAGCACAGTAGTTGGAGTCCCAATCTGAATTGATACGGTTCCCAACACGTTGCCAGGTTGCTCCGGTATAATACGCAGCGAATAACTGATACAAATTACTTTCACTTGCAGAATACCAAGAACGCTCAGCCCAAACCACATAGGGCGCTGGTGCCAACGTGCCGGTTCGTATTCCAATATCTGGATACCGTGCGTGCCTTGTGGGATCATTATTTAGAGACCCCAAATCTATCCAAGCCCCAGCTTCAAACATTTTCCCATATACCTGCCATATTCCAGAACCATTTTTTTCTTCCCACACAACATATAAGAGGTTTTGTTCTTGATCATAAGCAAGTGCAGGATGGGATGCTTGTTGCATGGTATCATGATTCAAAGATCCTGTTCCTACTGTCTGCCAATATCCATCTTGAAAAACCCGCACATATAACTGATTTACTCCCGATATTTCTTCAAGAAATGCGACATATGGCTTATTTCCATCCGTAGTAATATAGGAATGATTTGCATTGTGTACACCCAGGTTAAGGTAAGCACCGTCTTGGCTCCAATCTGTAATGGTTACATCAATCGATTGAATAGTGGATGTTTGCATCACTGCATCTTCTGATACTATTTCCAAGGTATGTGTTCCCGATAAAGTGGTGGTATCCCATTCATACGTCCACGGATCCGTTCCAATGCAATTTTCCCATGCTCCGCTATCTATTCGTATCTGAACAGCAACAACCCCTGCTTGTCCCATATCGTCCGAGCTTCCGGTAATGGCTACGATTCCTCCCACGTGATCTCCGTCCTTAGGGTATGTAAAATCAACCGTAGGAATATTGGATTCTACTTCCACAGCAATACTCGTTACTTCCTGATTTCCACTTAAATCGGTAGCACGAACGGTTATAAAATGCACACCATCTGTCAATCCTGAAACATCATAGTGCCAGTTTTCTAAACCTGTGGCGGTTTCAAAGTCTGCTGTATCAATACGCACCTCGATGCTTGCCAATCCTCCCGTATCGGAAGCGGTACCTGTAATCGACCAGGTGGGTGCCATCCATCCATTTGCTACTGGATTAGCGATGGCTATATTAGGTACCGTATTGTCGACCCCCACACTGATGTTAACTGAACGGGTACCTATATTACCAACAATATCTTCCGCTTGAATCAGCAACGTATGATTACCTGGGGTTAGATTTGTTAACAAATAGCTCCAAAACGTATCTCCCTGTACTGGAACGAATGGTTCCGAATCAATCTGTAACATTACATAAGCCAAACGATGCGCATCGCTTACTGTACCACTCATTTGAAAATCCGATCCTGTAGTCGCACCGGATTGGGGTGTTATTATAGAAATAATCGGAGGATCATCATCCGTACTGGGAATATATGTATTCGTTGTGCTGGTGGTATTGGTGGATGTTCCTGTAGAACTAGAAAGGGGTTGGGTTGATGATTCATGTGTCGTTTCACTTGACTGGAATGTATTACTCAAGGAACTACTTTGTATATGCGTCGTATTAGTGGGTATTGTTGTTGTTACACTTGTTACGTTTGTTCCAGGTAGTGTAGCAGAGGGATAATAATCTGTCAACGTGATCCCACAGCCAACAGCAACACATAAAATACTAACTGTTAAGAAAGTTGAAAGATAGTGTACTTTCATATATAATCCTTTTGATTCCCGTTTGAGAATAAATATTACGGTTGATCAAAATACTTCACAAAAATACGATTTTTTGCTCCATCCCATTCATTAAATCCAACGTATGGTGTTCCTGCTGCATTAAAAAATAACATGGGATTCTTCGCGCTGTGGAGCGGATTCACATTAATTCCGTACATGGTTTCCTGCCCGATTAAATCCCAATCAGTGGCTCCCTCATTCCATTTTTTAACATATACATGATCCACAACCGAATCCGATTCGTACCAGGTTATATAAGGATTGTTATTATATAAAGCCACGATGGGTTTACGTGCATGTTGATCAGGATAGATATTCAATGGCGTTGATGAACCTAACCATCCCCAGGAAGTGGTTGACGCCGTATATTTTTTCGCTTTCACTTGATATGCATTCCCCTGTTTTTCACTCCAGGTTACATAGTAATTCCCATTATCATCAATAGCAATGGATGGATTATATGCATAACTACTGGTGTCCAATTCACCAGCCATTTCCACCCAATTGGGATCTACCCATTTATAAACCTTAACCCGACATACTCCATAGTTCCGATACTGATGATCTTTCATATAAGTAATCACTGGTACAATCCCATCAAATGCTAAATAGGGATGAACATGGTTATAGTTTCCATCACTTTCTACCGTTGGTCCCACATTATTCCATGCCGATCCTCCCCATTGTTTACAGTAGATGGCATTAGGTGGTACGTAGGCTCCTCCGGCTTCCTCCGCCCATGTAATGAGAGCAGGCGAAGGAGTTCCTGGTCGGTGGGTAATCATAGGGTAATACGCATTTCTTGTTGCGCTTATATTGATTGATCCACCCAAGCTAGTCCAGCTTGCACCATTCCACCGTTTCGCATAGATTTGCCAATATGATCCATCATACTCCCTCCACGCCACATCCAGAATATTATCATCGGCATTCCAATGACAAAAAGCATCACGAGCATCCATCCCATCATCCACATTCAAAGGTTGGTCTGCAAGATCCCCTACTAATTCCCAGCTATCTCCATCCCAATATTTCACCCATATTTGATCTACTCCCGATGCATCGTTTTCCGACCACGCAGCGTAGACAATTCCTGTATCATCATCCACCGTAATCGATGCAGAATTTGCATCTTCAGCATCAGTAGAACCATAATTAAACGCGGGTCCTAGATTAGCCCAGGTGCTTTTATTTACATTCACGCTAATCGCATCGGATGTATTATTAACCATATCTACACCGCGAACCTCAAAAGAATATGATCCAACCGCTAAACTAGCTGTATTCCAATTATAATTCCATGAATCCGTTCCGCTCGCAGGTTCCCATCCCGCGCCTTCTACATTTACTTCGATCCTCTGCAATCCCGACTCATCCTGGTCATGAGCTGTACCTGAAATTGTAACGATTCCAGCCACATGGGATCCATCATTAGGAAAATCGATCTCAACCGTAGGTGGATTGTTTTCTACTTGAGCATAAATCCCATCCATGGATACATTATCATGGTAATCCCATGCTTTCGCTTCAATAAAGTGATACCCATCGGTTAAATCTGTAACCTGCGCAATCCATTCTTCATCTGTACCGGTTGCAGAAATCGGAATCCCATTATCTACTACTATTTCGACTTTCGCTACAGCATTATTATCCGTTGCAGTACAAACGATATCCCAGGTTCCTGCGATCCAATCACCATAACTGGGGGAATCAATAAAGATCGTAGGTGGGGTGGAATCATCATTTACCGTAATGGTAATCGTTTCTACCGTTTCATTCGCGTGATTATCCAGAGCACGAACGCTAACGGTATGCGTTCCCAACGTGATGTTGTTAAAAACATAGGACCAGTTTGTTAGTCCCATTGTTTTCTGATACATTCCCTCATCGATTTTCACTTCCACATAAATTAGCTCAACATCATCTGAAGCGGTTCCAGTAATCATAAATGTAGAAGGTACTGTATAATCCGCCCCAGGAGAAATGATATTCAGTTGTGGATGCGTGGGAGGCAAAGCTCCCGTACTTATCGTACTGGAATAGTATATTGTTGTGGATTGTGTCCCATCACTTTGGGATGATGAAAAAAGTTTATTATCTGTTGAAGTTGAAGTTTGAGTAGCAGTAGTAGCATTTGACTGTATTGTTTGATACGGGGAATTCCCATAAAAATCGTCCAATGTAGTTGTACATGCCAACGGTAGAAGACTAAAAAATATCACCAATCCAAAGCTACATAATATGATACCTATCAATGATGACTTATTCCATTTCATAACTGGACTCCATAGATGAATAGTTGCGCTGGTTGAATACTGGTTTTTCTAAAAAGTACAAAACCCCATTAATTAAGTATAATCATTCTAATATTTTTGACACCAATTTTTTCTAACATAGAAAGGGTCCACCTTCTTTTTTTTCGATGGCTCAGTTATATGTGAGGATCCCTATCCGATGGCAGGAGAAACCTGGGAAGAATGCTCTTCTATTGAAAATACTGAAACCACCGATCTCACCTTATCATCACGGTTTAATAACATCCTGAGTAGCTGTACATATAACTAGTTGGATAATATTGTCGTAAAATGCATGGTTCAAAAAAAAACGTGATGCAGTATTATTTCTTCACTGTAGCTGGTTGCTATTATCCTTTTTACTTATTCTGGGTTCATCATGTGACTCCACAATATCCTGATATACTGGTCAAAAATATAATTGGTATTACTATCAATGTATATAAGGTTGTTATTTAGAAGTCAGACAACAATAACGGTGTACAATTAATGGCGTACTGGGATACACAATATTTCTGAAAATCGCTGGTTAACAGCTTATTATGGCTATTGTACAAAATAGAGTCCATGGGGGAAAACATGATGAATAGCAATGTGAATAAGGGTGATACGTATGCGAATGTACAAATCGTAGGGCATGAAAAACGAATACCCATTCCAATTTCATCCGCATCCAAACCAGAAATACCTGCCACAATAATGAAAAAATGGCAAAATATTATTGATATCCTCGCAAAAACGTGTAATGTCCCCGCAGCGCTTATTATGCGTCTGCATGAAGAAAATATTGAAGTATTCCTTACAAGCCACACCAATACAAATCCCTATCATAAAAGAGAGTTAGCCCCCCTTGGTTCAGGTTTGTATTGTGAGACTGTTGTCGGAAAACGTTTCCCACTACTTGTTCCCGATGCATTACAGGATCCGCACTGGGAAAAAAATCCAGATGTGGATCTCAATATGATTAGCTATTATGGTATACCACTCACATGGATGGATGGAGAGATCTTTGGGACCTTATGCATTCTTGATCGGGAATACAATGCGTACAATCAGCTGTTTTTTGATCTAATGGATCTGTTTAAAAATAGTATTGAATATGACTTGGAATTGCTTATGGAAAAAGATGCATTAAAACAGCTCAATATTGAAAAGGATATCCTCCTACGGGAAACCCATCATCGAATCAAAAATAATTTCAACTTTTTAATCCAGTATCTACGACTCCAATCGATAGACAATTTCGACGATAGTATCAGTAAAGATATCCAATCCAAACTGCATTCGATTGCCCTCTTACACGATAGATTAGCCCAAACTGCAGGTTTATCCGAATCCAATTTGAATGAATATATCAAAGAGTTGGTAGAACTAATATTGAAAACAAGCAATAGGAATGATATAACTTACGAAATAATCGGTACTACCATAACTATACCCCAGAAGGAATTGGTTATATGTGGTTTAATCATTAACGAACTAGTCACGAATTCGTTAAAGCATTCGCTAAAAGATAAGCAGGAATATACCATTTATATTGACCTTTCCCTTGCATCTGAATCTTGTTTGCATGTG
>CAYPZJ010000295.1:0-6632 GCA_964414635.1 uncultured Spirochaetia bacterium | reverse complement strand
CATTTTTTTGAGACTTTGTGGATGCTGGATCACGAAAAACTAGCAGGATCCCTGAATAACCAACAAGGAATAGCACGGTTTAAATCCATATTAATAGGTTGTAGATCCAGGTGAATATTTATACGCGGGGTCATCGTTTCAAATACACTGGAAATGTGGGAGACTAACCGGTTGATATAATCCACAAAATCGATTTGCATAATACTCGAGGAATCATCCAGCAGATTATGATTCAGAGCCATAGAAAAAACTCGATTCTTTATTTCAGTAAGTTGACGCACCGTTTCTTCATTTTCTGCTTTAGCCAGTTGAAGAAACATTAAGCTAATGATAATAGTTAGATTGTTTTTCACACGATGCTGAACTTCTTTCAATAATACTTTTTTTTCTGAAAGTGTTTGTCGAATGGAGGTTTCAATTCGTTTATGGTTGGTAATATCCTGAACTGTACCTACTAAATGTACAACAGTACCAGAATCATCTAAAATAGGGTTTACGTGAGCAAGGATATCCTTTGTATGTCCTTTCGGGAAGTGAATTTTATAATCGAATTGTATTGGTTGTTTGGTTACCAGTGCTTTCTCGATGGATTTTTGAATGGTTTTCAGATTCTGGAAATGATAGTACTCTTGCTCTTCCTCGGGAGTGAGCATGCCGCGTTCTTTCGGACGTTCGTATATGGCATACATTTCATCAGACCAAACCAATTCGTTGGTTGCAACATTGCGCTCCCAATATCCCAATTGAGCCACTGCTAGCGCTTTTTGTAAACGTTGAACGGTCGCTTGAAGATTACTTTCGGAGTTTTCTATCCACTGGTCCGATTCAGAGTGTTTGTTTGTTGTATCCCGGTGTTCTTGAACGAGTTCAATTAATTTTGCTTTTGAAAGGCGTGTAAGATCCATACAGCTCCAATGAAACGATTCCCGAATGAAATGTTATGGCATAGTGATTCGTCATTCTATATGAAGGTACGAACTCGTCTAAGCCACGCTAATCAGTAACCAACAGTATAGATTCATCATAAATAATATAATGACAATTCAAAAAACACCCTAACATTTTTGGAACAAATAGGATAATAACGAAAAAAAGTTAGACGTGACCGAATACATACTCAATTCACTCGTAATTCAAACGAAGAGATGTCCGTAAATAAGTTAGGTACGACTTGATGCAAACAAAATTAGAGCCCATTTTTTCATAGAGCGAAATTACGAGTTTAGGTAGTAACATACGCTTTATCAATTAAGTAAATAGTCCTTCTACACTTAAATACCGTTGCCCTGTATCGGCTAATATCCCTACGATTGTCTTTTGAGCATAGCCATCCCTGTTGAAAAGGGTTCTGGCGATATGGCATACGGCTCCGGAACTGATTCCAACCAGAATTCCTTCTTTTTTTGCTAGTTCGCGACACATGGTGAATGCATCCTCTTCTTCTATTAATAAAATTTCATCCAATACCTCTCGATCCAATGTTTCAGGATAAAAACCTGGGGCGGTACCCATAATTCGATGGGGATTGAAAATACCTTGGGATATGAAAGGGGCGTTAGCAGGTTCGATTGCAATGAGTTCTATGTTCGGATTTTTTTCCTTTAAATACCGACCGCTACCACATAGCGTTCCGCCCGTTCCCAGACCTGCTACTAAAACATCAATCTTTCCCTTTGTCGCATTCCAAATTTCAGGTCCCGTTGTTAAATAATGGGCGTGTGGATTCGATGGGTTGGTATGTTGTCCTACGTAGAAATACTCGGGATGATCGGCACGTATTTCCTTAAGGCGTTTTCGAGCACCAGCTGTTCCAAGAGAAGCGGGTGTTAAAATCAGTTCAGCACCGAGTGCTTGTAATACCTGGCGACGTTCCAAACTTTGTATTTCAGACATGACCAATATGGCATGGTAGCCACGAATGGCAGCGATATAAGCCACCGCCATTCCAGTATTTCCGCTGGTACATTCAATCACGGTATCGCCTCGGTTTAATTGACCTTGGTCTTCAGCATCTTGAAATATTTGCAAAATTGGGCGATCCTTTAGACTTAGTGGATTGAGAAATTCACATTTACCATACATGGCATGGTCTGGAAATAAGCGTTTGAGGCGTAATAAGGGAGTATCTCCAATAAGCTGGGTAATATCATCAACAACAACAGGCATAATAACTCCTTACTGGGAAGAAAATTTTGGGGAATCAATACAACCTAACCATTGTATTTCCACGCAGCTTCAATAGCTGCTTGTGTCCATACATGTAATCGATTTGGATGTCCTGCAAGTGTTTGTAATTCACGTAAAACAATCTGGTAATGGCTTTGTGATAATTTGGACGCTCCATCGAATAAATCCTGTTTTATTTTGCTGTTATTCTCTGGGAATACGACATCCGATGCTTTCTGTCTCCACATAATAACATACCGATCCTCTACACGGTCAATCACGTTTTCTAAGTTAGTCCACGCGCTACACACAAAAATCCGGAGGTTAGGAATGGATAATACCCCATCGATTTTATGGGTAAGGTTTTCACAGCATCCATAGGCTGTAAGCCCAAATCGTCCCAGAATAGGACGTTGATAATCCAATAGGAAGCGCTCCCACATAGCAGGTGAAACCTGATCGAACTCCTGACTGTTCGTCATATTCCACAGATTATGAAGCCCAATGGTACCATCCGGATTGGGTTCCCCAATTGGATCACTACACGTCATCGGTTCCTCATTATTGGGGGTGAGGATCCCCATGGATTCTATTTGATCAAGGGACGAAAGTACAGCATCTCGTAGATATCCCATTAATTGATGCACCAATTCGGGTTGATTCATCATATGCATCATCAATGGGGTTAATCCAATCATTTCAGCTGCTGGTGAACACAGAATCGTATGGAGTGGGGGTTGACAGATCTGCTTTGGAGGAAGCATATCCCCTAAACGCTCATACACTTGCTCCATCTGACGTTGCGTTTCAGCTTTATCAAATGAATAGTGTGGTATTTTCAGTTGGTTCAAATCTTCTATTGTCTGAATAGGGGGATCATATACCCAGGCTCCGTCATCCTCATCGGGATTGGTATGTTGAATGTTGACTCCATAAATAGTTACAGGTTCTACTTGTAATACTGCTTGCACAGGATAAAACGATGGTATTGGGGTATCATCCCCTATATCTATCTTAACCAGCAACATACGTAGGTATTTTTCAATGGATCGGGAGTATGGATCGCTGCATCGCAGGGTATCCTCCGGTAACAATTCTTTCCAGGCACCTACCGGTCGGCACCATACCGGTGCGCGATCTGGTTTTCGCAATCCATTCACGTCCCGCCATCGATTGATAGCCGCTTTATTCTGTTTACTTTGGCTATATTCAGCAATGGGTTCCGCTAATGTTTGTAAATATTCAACTTGGGTAGCTACATCCATGGAAGTATTCCTTCAGAACAGCAGATGAAATAGTTTTCTTTCAAGGTACAAAGATATGTTTTAAAACCATTTCCACAGGTGGATCCAAGTGGGATTCACAATGCAAAAATGGGGAATCCTTAGAAAAACATAACAAAATCCAATTTCCCTTTCAACGGATTACCAGTCCAAGGATACCTTATATATACCCACTTGAAAGTGGTTTGACATTTTTTGGGGTGTCTGTGACGCTTCGCGCCACAGACACCCATGTCAAAACTGAAACTTTCAAGTCTATTTTCTTTTTGTATTAACCTCCGAATAAACCATCGGAAATATTCACTCACCAAATATTTTTATTGTTTTTTTTAGAAATTAGACTATTTTTATTATATAGGGTGATTCGATATATATTATGGAAGAATTGCCAACTGGTTTTGCAGTAGCCAGCAATTAAGCCAGGCTATGATATTGGTACAAGCGATTATACTAACTCCCAGTGGTAGTAGATATATTATTAGGTAAGTTAGCTCCAAACAGTATCTTACACATTTGGTGGTATTTATGATACCTAAGCGTTTTCTACAGCGCTTCCTATTAATACTCGTATTGCTATCAGGACTGGTTGCAAGCAGCCATAGTGTGCCGGTGGCGTTTTCAAAAAATTCGTTTTCTTTAGATTTCCGTTTTGGTGCGGGAATAAGCATGACCCAAACTGATTTTGCAAAGAATAACGCTACAGTTATGGCTGGATTAGGGTTTAAAAAACCATTTTTGCATTGGTTGTCGGTCTATTTTGGTGCATACTATTCTCCGTTAAGTTTACATTACTATTCAGATACAGGATCAGAGTATGGTTTACTCAACGAATTTTTTTCCCATACCATTTCGTTACCCGTTACGGTCCGTTTCAATCTAACATGGGGAAGTGTTCGCCCTTATATTGGTATTGGGAATTTATTTCGTCTGAATACCTCTTCCTTTGCACGGGAAGTAGATGAATTTGAACAGATCATCGATTTAGACGATGAACAGAAAATTTTCAATGTCGGTCCCTATGCTGAACTAGGATTTGAATTTGCTACAAAGATTGGGACATTCACGGTGAATGCTGCTTATTTTCATAATTTTTTAACCACCTTAAGAACATTTCCTATTAGTCAAGAACAGATTAAGGTATCGCAAATTTTGGTAACCATTGGATATTTTTGGGATTTTATGTTTGATCCCAAACCTCTTCGAGAAGTAAAGATTGAAGAAAAAACACCCAAAGTTTATCCTGATCCCATTCTTCGGATTAATTCTCAAACATACGAGATTAATAACAAGCATAACACACCGTTTATTATAACCTTAGACAGCATTGATACACAAAATGTGGAAGCAATTCATATAACGATTTTTGATGCGGAGGGTAATCCTGTAAAGGAGTATACATCGCAACGTCGAACGGCTTATAAATGGTTTGGGAAAGATGAACAGGGAATTTTCCTTGATATTGAAGAAGCAACTCCCTTTACGGTTTCTGCTTCGGTACAGTACTTAGAGTCAGAAGAAATAAAAGAAACAGAATCGTTAACATTTGATTTGGTTCCGCGTACCTCCGTGGAGGATGTTAGTTTAGAAGAAATTGGTATTGATCTTATTCCCGAACCGGATGACAGCTTACCTGACTATCCATATCCCGAGCTACCTCAAATGGAAATAACGGGTGAATCCTTTACACCCAATAATGATAATGAAAATGATATTTTGTTGTTAGAATTTGATAACCTTCTGACTCAGCATGTAGAGCGTATTCAATTGGATTTCCACTATCATGGAGAAACAATTGGAAGTATCCAGCAAACAGGTGCAAGTAATGTCTTGATGTGGGAAACCTTTGGCAAAAAGCCATCCGAAACAGTTCTCAGTTTTGATACATTTGAAATATCTGGTGAAATCAAATATCAAAAATACGATGAGATCCAGCAATTACCCGTTCAACGGAGTCAATTTGGTCCGGTAACGTATCCGTTTGAAGATGGTGGGCAGGTTGGTTACAAAGTTTATATGGCATTGCCTTCCTCATTGGATGGTTCTTCCCAGGCGCAACTGGAAGCAAATATTCAGAAGCTAATTAGCCAGATGAGCGTCTATCGGTTTACTGATATTCGTTTCACAATGTATCCTCAAGCAGGATCAGCTCCCAGTACGTCGGAATTGCAACGATTTTTAGACGATCAATTCAGTGAATTCAAACAGCGAAATATTCGTTTTACGTTTCTGGAAGAAAATATCAGGACACTTCATTCGTTTTTTAATCCTGCTTACTTAGAACAAACTATCTTGGAGGTAGATTTCTATGATCGCCTTCCATTTTTTGTTCCTCAAACTCCGGTATTTACACCCGATGGAGATGGGGAAAACGATGTGTTTGTATGTCGTCTTGAAAATTTTGCACCCGAATTTTATGAGTTGCAGAAGTTAGAAATACGGGATCAATTTGGAACGCTGATTCAAGCGCAGTACGAGTGGGATCCATCCACATATACACTTGAATGGGATGGTCGTTGTAATGGGGGAATGCTTACTGAGTCCTTTGCTGCGTATAATATTCGAGGTTCGTTTAAAGATTTATCCAGTCAGGAAATTCGGGAGATTGAGCCTGTTGTATTTCGTACGGGATTCTTACCGCAATCGTTATCGGAAGAAACAATAGAAGGGTTTTATGTGAAGACCCGGTTCGATACGGGAGATTTTGCATCCCGGCTGACTCCCCATGAATCCGATGTATTGGAACAGGTTTTTGGAAAAATGCGATCCCGATATTCTGAACATGTTAGGATTGTTGTTTATTATTCTGATCCATCGCAGATTCAAATGGTCGATGCCAAAGCGGAGCAGATTATTGGATTCTTTACTGATCAACGTGTACCTGGACGAAATATTGAAAAAGCATTTATAAAGGATGAATCGGATCTTGGGTTGGATGCAGGAGCTACATTGGTTACGATTAAAATTGGTAAGCCCATCGTAATTCCGGTGGATGAACCCGAAGAATCTGATCCAGCGACCGAGGACGCTACCGCTCCAACAGCATCTGCCACAGAATAATATTGCATTTGCCAATGACCGTAAACATGTGGAGTATTCAACTCTTGAGCTAATGGGTAGCAGCTTCTAGCTATACTAAAAATTTTCGGTTTTGTCCTGAAGAAAACTGATTTTTTAAATTTTTAT
>CAYPZJ010000294.1:0-6659 GCA_964414635.1 uncultured Spirochaetia bacterium | reverse complement strand
TTCATCGATATAGCCCTCCACATGAATAGGTAGGAATTGCATTTCTAGTCGCTGATTTGCGTAGGAAAATAGAAGCACCCCTTTATCTAATTCGTTTTCTTTTAATGCAGGAAGGGTAACATACCGAATCGCCCCGATGGTCTTATCTCGAAACCGATGCGTATGGCCTGCTAACGCATATTGAATAGGATATTGTGCCATTAGATTCGCCATGGTATAGGATTCCCGCGGATATACCTGCCCATCAAGTACAAAATAATCGCCAGCAAACAATGGGAAATGCGTAATTACTATTTGAATGGTGGCATATTCCGTTTTTAATACATGATCCAACCATCTGCGTTGATGGCTTCCTATGGTACCACTGGCGTTATCTAAAATAAAAATTGCCAGTTTCTCACTTGTTAGATGGGAAATTGTAGCTCCAAAGTGGTGTTTCCAGTGTTCCCATCCTTCCCCAAATAAATCATGATTCCCGATACACCAAAAAATCGGAATCCCCAGTGATTCAAGCAACGCACGTACATAGTCATACTCATCTGCTGTTCCATTTTGTGTATTATCCCCGGTTGTAACCAGAAAATCCACGTGATAATAATTTACAAAACTTTCCAAATAGGGAAATGCGGGAACACGATGGGTAACCTCCAATCGATTATCTACTTGGATATCGCCTATAACGATAAACCGAAACGAGTTATCTCCAGTAAGTATAGATATATCTTCAGTATGAACGCCTTGGGAGTCAAAGCGGAAATTGGAATCCAATTCGGTGACAGGGGCAACCATGTTACAATCCATATGGATAAACAGGATGCCAACGAACAATAACATACAAAACAAAGGTTTGGGAATTAAACAAACAAAAAACCGGAGTGTATATTTGCTTATACGATTTGCCATTCTGACCCCCCAAAAAAATGTCAAACCACTTTAAGTGGATATAATTTCATCTTGATCGATGGGATGTATAATTTATATTACCATATGAGTTATTGTATTGTGTACCTGCGTGATAGTAAAATTGGGTACTGCGTTTTGGTTTTCGGTTTTCGGATGTTTCCGATAAACTGATGGAAAGATAACACGGGAATGGATTGCCATCAACTATCCAAAGGGTGGGATTTTAGTTTCTGTTTTTTTTGAAGTTGGGAGGGTTATTGCGCAAAAATAAGTGGGAGCCTACATTAAACGACAACCCACCCTCACATTATTGTGGATGAATTCGTAGGGGCAAGTTATCTAATTATATATGCTTACGCTTGATTGAGTCTATAACTTGTCCTAGTAGGGAAAACAATATAACCTGCACAAAATTCGTAACCACATTCGCGCTCATATACATGTGAAATGAGATAGAAGAAAACATACATTGATTTTTCTACGATTCATCTCTATCTTTATTTATAGATAAAATACTCCGAGGTATCTGAAACCTACCAACGAGTTGAGTAAACAATATGGATACGATTCAGCAATGGGTTCTCCCGACCATTTATAATCACTTCCCTCATGTGCAAGCCATTTATCTGTTTGGTTCGTATTTTACCCCATACGAAAACACCCAAAGTGATATTGATATCGCCCTGCTTCTTCCTCATTCTAGCATGGATTCCACCACTACACAAGTTATCCAGAATTGTATACCTATCCTGATGGAACAAACCCAGCGCCCCATTCATCTTGTAAGCTTACGCCATGTTTCAGTGGTCTTCGCCCATGAGATCATTTTTTCGGGAAGGATCCTTTTTGTTAGGGATCAACACGCGGTTGCTGTATTTGAAATGCTTACCATGTCTTTGTATCAAAAGCTTAATGAAGAGCGGCGGGGGATTTTGGAATCGATTCGACAATCCAGGCGGGTATTGAATCATGATGGATGATATTGTTCTCCATAAAATCGAAAGCATTGAACGATGTGTCAAACAGGTCCGTCATTATTATCATACACGAGAAGCCATTCCATTTGAAAACGATTATCGTACTCAGGATGCTATCGCATTAAATATTCAACGAGCTGTAGAGCAGGCAATTGATTTAGCAAATCATATCGTCAAAACGAAAAAGTTGGGAATTCCGAAAGAAAGCAGCGAAAGTATCGGACTACTTCACCAAGCCCAGCTGATATCGTTAGAACAACAAGCAATCTTGTCAAAAATGATTGGTTTTCGTAATCTACTGGTTCATGAATACACACGTCTGAATTTAGATATTGTGGTTGCTTTCATTGAAAACCATTTGGATGACTTGCTGGAATTTTGTTCAACCATACTTGCACAGGATTAATAAGTGTGGTTAGATGCCTAGGCATACCGATCCAATCTAAACCACTCTAATTGGGAATTATTCATAAATAGGATATTGGGCTAGTAGCAATGGACACTTCAAATTATGAGAGTAATTATCGGCTCCGCTCAATGAACGCACACTGAGCGTAGTCGAAGTGTAGAATAGTTATAGTTGTCCCAAGGTACTAGAAGTTACTCATCTATCTCTAGTATACGATTCATCCCCAGAAACAGCGTTGTGCGAGGCGAGGAACCCCGGGGATTGTTTACTGCGTGATTGTTTCTTTTTCATCGGGAATCACCGATCGGGAAAGGGATGACGTGATTTCCACAACGAGAATGGCAATATCATCCGATAATGCGCGGTCCCCCGTGTACAGATTTATATCTTGGACAATCCCATTCAATAAGGTTTGTATATCTTTATGAAAATTGTGGTGTAAAAACTCGTGCAACCGGGAATCACCATACATTTCGTTCGCATGATTAAAGGCTTCGGTGAGACCATCAGTAAAGAGTAGGAGCTTGTCACCCTGTTGAAGTGGAAAAATGGCGCTATCCTTCAAATTAAGTTCGCTTTGTACACCTAGCAATCGTCCTTGGGATGAAAGCGCTATGATTTCTCCGGAATCATGCTGCCATAAAAGGGGATGAACGTGTCCCGCATTCGCAAATTGGAGTGTAAGATTCTTTAAATCAAGGATGCAATTAAACGCCGTAACAAAATGCGTCGCGGTCTTCCCTAAAAGCAGTCTATTCAGGTGATATAGCATTTCGCTTGGTTGTTTGCAATCGGAAATGCTATCGATACTGATTTTTATCATCGAAGTGATAAACGCAGCAGGCAATCCATGTCCAGAAACATCGCTAATAAAAATATTAAGACGATCATCGGGTAACACCTGTACATGGTAAAAATCCCCACCTGTTTCCTCCAAGGGCATGTACCAGGTTACTAGTTTACATCGTTGCAATTTGGGAATTGCATCAGGAAGTAATTCCCTCTGGATTTGGCGTGCTAGTTGCAATTCCATTTTAATTTGTTTATTTCGGCTTGTTAAGATCGCGTTTTTTTCTTCTAACTCTTGGGTACGTTCTTCAACTAGTTGTTCAAGATTTTGATTGGTCCGCTCTACCTGTATTTGAGACTCAATCGAATCATGGATTAGTCTTCGTGAATGACGTCCGATGAATGCCACAATAATACCAGTAAGAACCAAAAAAACTATTTTGATTAACTGATCTGACAAATCCAGCATACCCTTATCTGCCCCACCAATCCATTGATATCTACCCATAAGCAAACCTGATTGGATGGAATAGATTAATAAAATAAAAATCAGCGTTGCAGGTAAAATCCCACTATAAATAGATGCCCAAAAGTGGTAACGATAGCCACTAACAACAACGAGAATGAAATAGATAAATCCAACCCCGGTGGTGAATGCATTAAGCACTTCGGATTCCGCAGCATGCGTAAATATGGGTATGCCAAGTACCGCAGCGATTATGGTGTTATCAATGGTCAAGCTGATGAATTTTATAGATCGGTTATAAATCTGACGACGTAGCAGCCAAGCAAGAATAACTGCGTAGAGAATAAAAAATATGATTCCAAGCATGAGCATGAGATCAGAAGGATAGAACTGCTTGTCTAAAAATCCAAAACAAATACTGTAGTAAACTATGAGTAGTACCGTCGAAACGCCGGAGATAATCAGCCGTGCTTTATTGGAAAGTTTTTCGCCGTCGATTTCCGCTTGAAGCATGCGTTCCTGGTAGCGTTGCTGAATCTTTTGGCGATCGGACGTGTCCAGATTGGACCCAATTTGTGTATTCATGTTTACCCTACAAAAAGTTACCAAATAGCTATATAAGTCGAAATTCAAATGTAAATGACACTTGCATGCCTAGAGGGGTCTTCGGAATAAAATAATAGTCTTGATGCTGATTATATAACCACCCATAAAAAAGAATCGTTAGTTGCGCCCTGCTTGATCCCAAAAAAGGTATTTGAGATAAGATGGACAATAAACCGATTCGATGGGTTCTGGTTTTACTATCGGACACCCAAATATATTCATCAAATGCACCCATCATCCAATTCATTCTATGTGTTCCCACCGTACGGTGGAAAACGAGCAGGGCTTCATTCATATACGAAAAGCCGCGTGAGTGAAGTAGGTACGTATCCCAATCCAATAGTATCTCCGGAAAGAAATACCAATAGAACATTCCTAAATTTCGAATGGCAAGGTTCCACACGTCTCCAATCGCTACTTCTGCTTGGATTGCAGGTGCTATGGATAAGCCATGACCCAAAACAGGTTTCCTTCGATAACCTGATGAAAATCGGTCATATAGATTCTCTGCGGTATACGTTGCATCCAAAGAATCGAATTCCAAAAATGCCCAGTTTTTATACCAGGTGTAGCGTAGTTGAATGGTAACAATCGAAATGGGGGCAAGAGTAAGCCAGAGGTGAGTTTTTGAAAAAGCAAACGTGGTGTACTCTTGAATTCCATACTCTACATAATTGTATGCAACAACGGGGTTGGTCGCAGCATAAAGCCGGATCTGACCATATAGGGTCAGCTTATTAAGAATACCAAACGGGTTCCCACCAATACTAACGGATTCTGAGAACGCTAATGGACTACTTTCATGCGCATCGACTTGTTCAGTTTGGTGCGAATTCACCGTGTTATGTTGATTATCAGCCCTAAATTATACTAGCTGAGAAAATCACAATCCATCCTACATATAAGGTGAGGAGTGCTGCCCGATTCATATTAATCAAAAATAATGGGGTCCCGCTTAATTGTAAAACGCGATTCCATAAAAAAACACAAATCAAAGTCCCTATCTAGGTGCATCAGCGGTTTGGGTATGCTTCTAAGCATTGATGTAAATTATATCAAAAAAATAAAAAATCTTCAGGAGGAAACAGAAGATTTAACAAGGTGGGTATACGAATCCACCAATCGTAATAGATCCCCTTGAGATTCGGGAGGACCAACTAAATCTGAAATGGTTACGGATTCTCCGGGTAGAATGAGATTGGGTGCAATATCCATAAGGAGACGCAGAACAAATAACCGGTTTTTCAGCTCAGGATGGGGGATTGTAAGGTAGCGGCTTTGAAAACGTAACTGGTGATACAAGAGAATATCGATATCAATTTCTCGGGGACCCCATCGCTCGGTTGTAGATCTTCCGAGTTCGGATTCCAATGTTTTAATCGCTTGCAGAAGCGCATATGGAGTTAATTTGGTTGTACCTCCCACACATTGATTATAGAAGTTTTCTTGATTCGGCTCTCCCCAAGGGATTGTTTCATAAATGGGGGACATAATTCGTATATTGAAAAACGAGTGCAAATGGGTTACGGCTTGAACCAGGTATTCTAAACGATCGCCTCGATTGCTTCCTAATCCCAAGTAAATCATTTTTCAAGATGCCTTTTTGGAAGGAATAAAAATTGAATGATAAACCACCCAACCCCAACAACAATAAGGATATCCGCGACATTAAATACAGGCCAGGAAAAATCATGGTAATAATGAGCATAGATGAAATCTACCACATGTCCATTAAAAATGCGTTCCACCCTATTACCAAGCGCACCTCCCAAGATGATTACTAAGGGAACCTGATAAATGATTGACTGTTTGTGGTATAAAATCAGTAGATAAATTAAAAAAATCAGGGCGATCACCCCAAACGCATAGATGATAATATCTTTCCAGGGATACGGTATGGATTTCAACATACTGAAAGCAATATTTTCATTCACCGTATGAGTTAATTCTAAAACCCCATCAATAAGTACTATCGGGGGATTTCCCTCTAGGGCATGGGTCGCCCATACTTTTGATAGTAAATCACCTGCGATGCATGCTGCAAGAATAAGCAGCAGTATACCATACCGAATGGCAATTTTTTTACGCTGTTCCATATCCATAATAATATTGTATACCTGATCTTTAGATTTTGCTCGATACCAGGAAATAGAGGATAGCTAGTGAAGCAGATGTACAAATAAGCCACTGCGAAGTTTGGGTTCAAACCAGGTGCTTTTAGGTGGCATAATTTTATCCGCATCTGAAACCAGCAGCAATTGTTCTACCGTGGTTGGATACATTGCAAACGCTAACGTCATTTCACCCGAATCGACCCGCTTTTCTAGTTCTTGTAAGCCACGGATCCCTCCAACAAAATCAATCCGTTTATCTTTTCGGGGATCCTCAATTCCCAATATTGGGGCTAATACATTTTTCTGCAAAATACTTACATCCAAATTTTCCACAACATCCGATGCATTAAACGTCCCCGGTTTGGCATTCAGACGGTACCATGTTTTATCCATAT
>CAYPZJ010000293.1:2904-6673 GCA_964414635.1 uncultured Spirochaetia bacterium | reverse complement strand
TCCCTTCTGACGCTACATATATTGATGTAACAATGAACATGCCATCTGGTGCTGATTATGATCTCTCACTTTGGGATTCGACCGGTGGCCGAACAGGTGGGTGGACAAGTTCCGATCATTCCACACCTACGGATATTGCAAATGCAGTGTATTCTGGTTATTCTGCCAATCCTGAAACAATTCAAGTAGATCCACCAGCAGTTTATGATACCTGGTATGTTGGTTGTTTTGCATATTCTGGGAGCGGAACTTATGAAATTACTGTAGCCGTGACCACTCCAGATACAGATACAACGGACCCAAGCATCTCAATTACTGATCCAACTGATGGAACTGTCTTTGATGTCTCAGATGTAACAATTAGCTGGTCGGGTTCAGATGCTGACAGCGGAATTAATTATTACGAAATCGATGGAACCAATGTAGGCACCGATACCTCTTATACGTATACGGGACTTGCTGATGGAAGTTATACATCTACTGTTACTGCGTATGATAATGCAGGGAATTCAGCCTCGGATTCAGTAGGTTTTTCTATTGATACAAGTTCCAGTTCAGGTGAACCAATAACTTATACTTTTACCGACTCTATTTCCAGCGAAAAAACGGGAATGAAATACAACTTTAATGTACCATCTGATGCGATATTAATCGAAGTTGAAATGAACATGCCTTCGGGGGCTGATTATGATTTATCAGTATGGGATTCCGCAGGAGCTCGTACTGGAGGATATACTCCAGATGGTGATACCAATCAAGCTTCCGAAATTTCCAACTCAGTCTATTCGGGATGGTTAAAAGATCCTGAAACTGTAACAGTCGATCCACCAACAGTATTTGGAACGTGGGAAGTTTCCGCATATTCATATTCTGGAACAGGAACTTTTGATATTTCAGTCGTAATAACTTCAGATGGTTCCACCAGTGATACCACTGATCCATCTATCTCGATTACCGATCCAGCAGATGGAACCACTTTTGATGTCGATGATGTCACCATTTCATGGACCGGTTCAGATGCCGATTCGGGTATCGATTATTACGAAATCGATGGAACCAATGTAGGAACTGATACATCCTACACATATACTAATTTAGCCGAAGGAAGTTATACATCAACTGTTACTGCCTATGATGTGGCAGGGAATTCTGCTTCGGATTCTGTAAGCTATACAATTGACTTACCAGATACTATTGCACCAACAATCTCGATTACCGATCCAGCTGACGGCACTGTTTTTGATGTCGATGATGTCACCATTTCATGGAGCGGATCTGACGATGATTCGGGAATTGATTATTATGATATCGATGGAACTAATGTGGGAACAAGTACATCATATAGTTACACAAATTTGGCAGATGGAAGTTATACATCCACTGTTACTGCCTATGATGTGGCAGGGAATTCTGCTTCGGATTCTGTAAGCTTTACAGTTGATACTAGTAGCGGAACCGGCCCAATTGTGCATACTTTTACTGACACCATTACTAGTCAAAAAACTGGAAATAAACATTCATTCGATGTTCCATCCGATGCAATTCTTATTGAAATTGAAATGACTATGCCTTCTGGTGCCGATTATGATTTATCCACATGGGATTCTGCAGGTGCACGCACCGGTGGATACTCACCTGATGGTGATACCGATTCAGTTACCGATATTGAAAATTCGGTTTATTCTGGTTGGTTAGAAGATCCTGAAACCGTTACTGTTGACCCACCAACCGTGTTTGGCACATGGGAAGTATCTGCATATTCCTATTCTGGAACTGGAGAATATACAATCACCGTCACAATTACCACAAGTGGAGTTGAAGATACAACCGATCCTTCTGTTACAATTGATTCACCTGCTGAAGGTGCGACAACAAATGCTAATCCAACCATCTCCTGGTCAGGAAGTGATAATGTTGGAATCGATTATTATGCAATCTCTTTAGATGGAAGTGCCTATACCAACGTTGGAACTGATACAAGCTATTCCTATTCTGGTTTATCGGATGGAAGTCACACTGTAACCGTTCAAGCCACAGATTATGCAGGTAATACCGCCACAGATACCGTATCCTTTACTGTAGATACCTCAAGTAGTGGGGGCGATGGTATTGTAAATAAATATGCAGTGATTGTGGGGATTTCAGATTATCAAGCTATTAGTGATTTGTCCTATTGTGATGAAGATGCTACCGATTGGTATAACCATTTAGTCAATAATCTTGGTTGGAGCAGTTCAAACATCGTAGTATTAGGCGATGGACATACCAACAATTATCCACAATATGATGGGGATGCTACTGAAAAAAATATTGAAACAGCAATAATAAATATGGTTAATGGGGCTGATGAAGATGATATCATTATGTTTACATCATCCGGTCATGGTGCAGGGGATGGCTCGGGTAGTTCTTACATTTGTGCTTGGGACTGTTCTTCACCTGATGATCCAGATTATGATGGGGACTTTTATGATGATGAACTCGCAGCCTTATTAGAAGGTGCTAAACCAACAAAAATACACGTTTTTATTGATCACTGTTATTCGGGTGGATTTGGTCCTGATTTGATGGGTATATCCAATGCTGCTAATGTTTATCTCACTACTACGTGTACTGAAGATGGGTATGGATGGGATGATCCAGACCATAACAATGGTGCATGGACCTATTATTTCTTAGAATATGCTTGGATTGGTCATTACGGAGGAGTTGATACTGTATCGTTGGAAGAAGTGTTTGATTATGCACATGCAGCTTATCCACACTCTGGTGGCGATGAATGCGAAGAATATGATGGTAATACTGGTAGCGCGTTCTATCTCAATTAAAAAGAATAAATAGAATCACCGATATATAAAGCTTGGACAATTCGTCAAGCAATTTTTTCTTTTATCTTTTTTCTATTCCATTTCTACTTAAGAGATGATCTTTTTGGCCACTATTCTATATTTAACAAAATATAAGCACAATATAGAGTGATTGGAAGTAAATACTAAATGTTTAATTTGGCTTATATTAGGTTATTCTGATTGAGTTTTCTCACAGAATGATCTATAAAGATAAAAGATAACAGATAAGTGTTAGTGACGGATGTATAAAAAACGACAGAAAACCCGAATCATAATGTATGTTAATGTGATAAAAAATAACTGTTACCTCATATCAAAAATGAGAAAAAGATACAAGATATCAGATTTTATTATCCAGAAATCATCAATAATATAGATAATAAAATATAAAAAGAAGAAAAGAAAATATACTTAAAAAAAGATCAAATTGATTGTTGTTTTCCTTTATTCTCTCTCTTTAGAGCTCTTCTTGAATCGTACAATTTCCACAAAACGGACATTTCATCCCGATTACTTCATATTTTTCCCCTAACACCGGTAACAAACAATCTAAACATATTACTTTGCCACATTCATGACATGCAAAGGAACAATACCCGTAAACATGATCATGACATCCTTCACAGTGATAATGCGGAGTTTCCTCCCGACATTTTTCAAAATATTCATCGACTTCACGATTCAATTCTAATTTTTCCGACATATATATTAATTTTTTAAAATTTTAATCCTTTTTGACCCTTTTCCATTACCCTATTGTGGTATCATATACCATCTATAAAAATAACGGTTAGGTGGATGATTTACAAAATCAGACCATTAACCTATCAGATCAGACCATTAACCTATCAGATCAGATCATTACCCTATCAGATCAGATCATTACCCTATCAGATCAGATCATTACCCTATCAGATCAG
>CAYPZJ010000293.1:0-2804 GCA_964414635.1 uncultured Spirochaetia bacterium | reverse complement strand
ATCATTACCCTATCTACCTAAATAGGTAGACCCGAATGGGTAGAGGGTTTCTTTTTTTGTGGTATTAGGATAGCATGATAGATGAACGTCTACCCGAAAGGATAGCATGGTAGATGATAAATGATAACGGTTATTTAGTATCTGAAATTCATGATAACATACAAATCTCTGAAATCAAGATCTCAAATAGGTTAAACAGAAAAAAGATTAGTTCTTATAAGCAAACTAAAAAAATTTTCTGAAAAAAGAAAGGAAAGGAGGAAAAAGAGAGATGGAAAAAAATATGAGAAAGAAATTCACCAAAACCTTTTATTAAAATAATTCGTTTAGCATACAATCATGGAATACGGTATTGTGACCGATAAATTAACGAAAATATATGGGGATATAATCGCAGTCAATCATGTGGATCTCAAGATCCCAAAAGGGAAACTATTCGGATTTTTGGGACCCAATGGGGCGGGAAAAACCACCACAATAAGTATGTTATCCACAATTAACCATCCAACTAGTGGGACAGCAACAATTCTTGGAAATGATTTGAAAAAAGACCGTAAAAAAATCCGAGAAAAAATTGGGGTTTGTCCACAAGAATTAGTTTTATATGAACTATTAACCGCCCGAGAAAATATCCATTTAATTGCTCAAATGCATAATATCCATCCTTCAGATTATAAGGAACGAACTGATGAACTTTTAGGAAAAATGAATTTATTAGACCGGGCTGATGATTTAATAAAGGGATATTCAGGGGGAATGAAACGTCGAATCAATGTATTGATGGCGGTGATCCATAATCCTGAGGTAATTTTTTTCGATGAACCGAGTGCGGGATTAGATCCACAAAGTCGTCGGGTTGTTTGGGATTTTATCAAGGATTTTGAAAAAGAAAACAAAACTATCATCTTGACAACTCATAATATGGAAGAAGCCGATGATTTATCGGAAGAATTAGCCATTATTGATGATGGAAAGATCATTGCCCAAGGAACACCACAAGTATTAAAGGGAAAGGTAGGAAAAGGGGATATTATTGAATTTCGGTTGGAAAAGACCCAACTTCCACAGCGCGAGAAAATTATTCAATTTCTAACCAACCAAACGGAAGTGTTATGGGCAAAATCTTTGGGAAAAGAACGAATTACTTTCAGTGCAATGGATGGTTTACGAAAAATTTCAGATTTTTACGAACTTTTAGACTCAAAATATCGATTATTGATGAATGATTTAGTCATCCGGCAAAATACTTTGGAAGATGTATTTTTGGATTTAACTGGAAAGAGATTGCGGGATTGAAATAAAAGGTGAGAAACAAAATGAAAAAGAAAAAAGAAAAAAATAAACAATTACGAAAAGTAAATGGAAATTTTCGAAAATTTGGAGGGATTGTGAAGAAATATTTTATGATCTCAATCCGAGATAAACCAATGTGGTTTTGGGTATTGGGATATCCTCTTTTATTTATGTTAATTTTCTCTTTTGGATTGAAAGACGCGGGTGAAACGAGTTTTGATTTGGCTTTTGTATCTTATGATTCCGATCCAATTTCTGGCATTCAAAATCCTGGAGAAGAAGTTGATTTCGGAGGCAAATTTTTAATGTATCTCTTTTCAGACGCTAATACAGATAGTAATTTAAATGAAACATTTAATTCGCGCTTTGATCTCCAAGAAACGGAAGCAAAATATATGGTGGAAACAGGAGATTTGGATGCAGTGATTATTATCCCACAAAATTTTAGTGAAGTACTCTATAATACAACAGATGACGCATCACCATCAGTAATTATATTTGCAACTCCAGATCCAACCACCCAAGCGATAATTGCGAATATTATAGAAAAAATCATTATTGATATGATTTTGGGACAAGAAAATATTGACCTTGCGGAAATCCATTTACAAGCGAGTCGAGAAGAAATCTCATATTTTGATTACATTATGCCAGGAATGCTGATAGCAGGCGTCACCATAGCTATTATGAATATCGCCCAGAATATGGGCCGAGAAAAGGAATTAGGACTCATGCAAAGATTAGATACAACACCTGTACCCCGTCGGATTCAATTATTGGGAAATGGTACGGCGCAATTAATATTTACTTCAATCCAAATCATCATTCTTATGATTTGTTTGATATTTTTTGGAGTAGATATTCATGAAAATGCATCGTGGGGATTAGCTTTTTTAGATGCATTTCTTCTTGGATTCTCTTGTATTGGTTTAGGATTAATTGTGGCGGCTTTAGTGAAAGATTCAAATGCAGCAGGTGGCTTGGCTTGGGTCATCATTCTTCCCCTTCAATTTTTCGGGGAAACTATTGCTATTTTAGGAAGATCGTGGTTTAATCAGATCTTTCCTACATTTTATGCAACTAATGCGATTAGAAGTATTTTAGTTTCTGGTTTAGGATTGGCTTATGTTTGGCAAGATCTTTTAATTAATTTTGCTTTCGGAGTTGTATTTATGAGCATCGGAGTACTCATATTCGAAAAGAAAAATCAGGTATAGGAGAGATAAAATTATGCAAAAAAAGATTACCTCACAAAAAAGAAATTTGAGCAATCAACGAAAAAACTCAAGATATAGTCTCCATAAAAGATACATTTTTACAGTGTTATTCATCATTATGTGGATTTATTCCCCTCTATTTACATCCTTTTCGATTTGTCAAGCATCGGAAGAAACAGATGAGATATCGGACCAATTCACACAGAATGGGCAAAAAATTTCGGTAAATTTCACATATCAAACGACCTATGAAAGCGCCCACAATACTACTTTTCATCTTGAGATTGGAATAAA
>CAYPZJ010000292.1:923-6702 GCA_964414635.1 uncultured Spirochaetia bacterium | reverse complement strand
CTTGGAATTGGCGATACGAACCGAATTTCCTGCAGATGTCCTGGAAAAAGGTACGATTACGGTTCATGCCAAGCGATTTATTGATCTGGTGCGTACATTCAGCGACTGCGAATTGGAGTTTGAACTCCAAGAACATAATATGCTCCATGTGCGCAGTACAGACCCGAAAATTAAGCTCCACTTTAATATCCAAGGATTGCCCCGGGATGAATATCCTGAGATCACGCCATTTAAAGAAACGGATTCGTTTTCTTTCCCAATGGAAAGCCTGAAACGAATGATTCAGAAAGCAATTTTTGCTGTATCCACAGATGAAGCACGGTATTTTCTCCAAGGAATCTATTTTGAACGCCAGGACGATACAAATCAGCTTGTAAATTTTGTTGCAACCGACGGAAAGCGGTTAGCATTGATTACCGAGGAAATGGAAAATTTAGACGCGGATCAAAAACTCAATGTAATTGTTCCTAAAAAAATTCTGATGGAATTGCTAAAAGTCTTGGACGTTCAAGGTACTTGTGATATTTCCATCTCAGAAAACAAAATATTCTTTCGCATAGGTTCCACCGAACTTTCATCAAATCTGTTGGAAGGAAAGTATCCTGATTATAAACAAATTATCCCGACTGATTTTGAAACAAAAGCAATAGTAAATACAGGGTTACTACAACAAGCCGTGGAACGAGTCACAAAAGTTTTAGATACCAAATCCAATCGATTAATCATGAATTTCTCTCCTGGCTTTATCCAGCTGAATGCAGAAAACCAAGACTTAATTAAAGGAGAGGATGAAGTTATTGCTGAATATTCGGGCACGAAAGAGCTTGCCATCGCATTTAACTACGTTTATGTACTCGATGCGATTCGAGAAATTGAAACAGATGAACTCCAGATTGAATTACGTGGTAATGAAAAAGCGACCATCATTCGTGGTGTACAGGAAGAGCAGTATTTCTCAATGATTATGCCTATGAGTATAAAAAATGAGAATAAAACCGAAGATGCCACAGAGCCAGAAGAAGCAGCCCAAACAGAAGATGAATCCTAATCCACCTTCTTAATCAACAAAGACGATGACGTACAACGTTGTTGGATAACACCACTAAATGTATCTGCGTTCCCTACAACTAAAAAACTATCGCAATTATCCATTACTCAAATTGGAATTCGATGACGGATTTCAATTTATCCTAGGGGATAACGGGGTTGGAAAAACAAATTTACTCGAAGCGATCTATCTCCTTGGATTAACTAAAAGCTTCCGTCCTGTTGGGGATCGCGAACTCATCAATACCCATGCTAGTCACTACTATATTAAAGGGGAACTAGCTATACAAAATACACAAACCCTTTTGTTAGAATTAGCCTATCAGCAGACCCATTCAACCATGCTATCCCAAAAAAAACAAGCGAAGATAAACGGAGAAATTCTTAATCCATTGAGCCAATTCATTGGGCGATTAAAACCAATTGTCTTTCAGCCCTCTGATATAGAAATAATTATGGGTCCCCCCCTACTCCGTCGTCGTCTGATGGATATTACTTTGTGCATGCATTCCATCGAGTACTTACAGCAGTTACAACACTATAATCGTATTTTAAAACAACGCAATACCCTTCTAAAAAAACAATCAAAGCATTATACGATCTACGATGTACCATTAATCCAGCTCCATAGCGCAATTCTATTACAACGATTAGATTTACTGGCGTTTATAACCACTCGTGTACCCGAAATATTACATCCAATTAACCCGGACCTGAATGGTATTACCATCAACTATAAAACTGGAATAAAATCAATCGATCAGTCTATTAAAACGGATCAGCACACAAACACACCCGTTTTAACAAAAGAATTTATCCAAAATATCTACAATACACAGCTTGAAAACGGTGCCCAAAAGGATATGCAGCAGGGATCAACACGGTTTGGTATTCATCGAGATGATCTGATTATCCAATGCGACAACAAATCCATTAGACACGTGGCATCCCAAGGGCAAGCACGAATCTTAGTACTTAGCCTCCAACTTGCGATGAATGCTTATTTGGAACGGGATACTTCTGACGATTCTATTTTTCTATTGGATGATGTACTCATGGATCTGGATGCAGAAAAACGACATCAACTCATGAGGTATTTGACAGGACGTCAGGTGTTCTATACGTCTACTACAACAGAGGGTATCCGTGATTTGATTCCGCATGCGCAGGTGATTCAGATTAAAAAAAATGGGGTGGTGCAAACTTATACAGAAGCATGATCGGTTACAATATTCCTAATTCCTTCAAAGCTAGGCGAGCAGCATCCTGCTGGGCTTCCTTTTTACTACATCCTTCACCAACTCCAAACGAACGTCCTTTGATTTGGACGCGTACGAAAAACTGCTTGGAATGATCAGGTCCCTCCTCCCGAACCGTTTTATAACTGGGGCACGCCTTATATTTCTGTTGGATTACCAGTTGTAGATTGCTTTTATAATCGGGGCGATGTTCATTATTGATGATACGCTCGGTCTCAAATTCTATGAATGGAGCAAAGAAAGATTTAACAATCGTTAGCCCCTGATCCAAAAAGATGGCTCCTAACAAGGCTTCTACAGCATCCGCAATCAGATGATCCCGTGTTGTACCATTCTCCAGTTCTTCACCACGACCAAGAAGTAAATAGGCTCCAATATTAAGCTTTCGTCCAATTTCCGCTAGTGTATAGGAAGAAACCAGAATAGATTTAATTCGGGATAGTTCCCCTTCATTCGCCTCTGTAAAGGTGCGATAGAGGTATTCATTTACAAGGAGTGCCAGTACACTATCACCAAGAAATTCCAATTTCTCATTATTACCCACATATCCATTGCCCGACGAAATATATGATGAATGACATAAAGCTAGGTTGAGTAAATCCAGATTCAGAAATGTAATCTGATGAAGATCCTGGAATTGGCGCAGCTGTTGCTCACGATCTGCATTCATAGGCGATGATATTCGGATTAGGCAGTGTATTTTTTGAAAACAAGACTACAGTTCTGTCCACCAAACCCAAATGAGTTGGATAATACTACCTTGATATCCCCTCCCTGCGCTTTATGGGGTACCATGTTTAATCCCTTTGCCTCATCTATTGGATCATCTAAGTTAATGGTAGGATGCACCTTACCCGTGCGAATCGATTGGATACTTGCGATGGATTCAAATGCACCGGCAGCACCAAGAAGATGCCCAACCATCGATTTCGTAGAATTTATAAACATCTTCGAGGCGTGATCCCCAAATAACCGTTTGATGGAATTTGCTTCCGCGATATCCCCCACAATCGTACTCGTTCCATGACTATTCAGCAATTGTACCTCATCCAATCCCAACCCAGCCATATCCAATGCATTCTTCATTGCATTTCGAGCTCCTAATCCTTCGGGATCGGGTTCGGTAAAATGATGGGCATCGCAACTCATCCCCCCCCCAACAATTTCCGCATAAATGGTTGCTCCTCGCCGTTCTGCATGTTCCAACGATTCCAATACCAATACGCCACCACCTTCCGACATTACAAAACCATCTCGATCTTTATCAAACGGGCGTGAAGCGTTCTCCGGTGTATCATTACGTTTGGTTGATAATGCTCGAGCCGCACAAAAACCTGCCACTGAAAGTGGTAGCAATGCGGCTTCAACTCCGCCCGTTACCATCATATCGGCTTCACCACGTTGGATGATATGCATCGCATCTTTAATGGTATGGTTAGCTGTAGCACAAGCACTTACTATGGTGTAGCTAGGACCTTTCAGCTTAAAATGCATGCAAACAACACCCGAACCCATATTCACAATAGTAGATGGAATAAATAAAGGAGAAACTTTTTTCCATCCTCCACGATCGAAATTCAAGACATTCTCACTGTATACATCAATCCCCCCAATCCCCGTTCCTATTGTCGCTCCAACACGAGTACGATCTATCTTTTCCATATCTTCATCGGATTTAAACCCCGCATCCTCCAATGCTAACCGTGCAGTGGCAATTGCATATTGCGTATATTTTGAGACCCGCCGTGCATCCCGCCGTTCCATATATTTTGTTGGATCCCAATTTTTTATTTCACCGGCTACCTTAGAGGGGAGATCACTGCAATCAAAACCTTCAATTGCTGAGATGCCCGATTTTCCTTCTAAAAGGCTATTCCAAAATTGATCTACCGTATCACCATAACTGGATATGATTCCCATACCTGTGATTACGACTCTATTTGAGCCCATAGATGCTCTCCTTCTTTGTCTTTAGTGATCTTTCCATGTATCTAAGTTAACCATATGGTTGATACCTGATGGTAACGAAGCTACCCAACCAAAGTATAATAAAAAAAAGGTGGATGAAAAATCAGATTCATCAATCAAAATAACTATTTTCGTTAAATTATATGGTTTTAATGGCAGCATAGAAGGCTGATGAAGTATTCAAACTACATGATAACTGATTATTCAATTTGTTGCTTGTTATCGAAAGCGTATCACTTTTTTGTTGTATACAGATAAATCATAATACGGTCATGCCCATGGGGTGGCTTATTGGTAGCTAGTTCGGAGGGAACTGGTGAAATCGCATCCCAAATCTTCTCCCGATCGATTCCATACTCCGCAAGCACATCAGCAATATAAGAAGATTTACGCTGTGCACTTTCCGGATTATCGGATGCATAAAAATATACCGCAAGCTCAAAGTTAAACTCGCGATCTTGTTTTTCTTGTAGTCGAGCAACTGTTTTATATAACCGAGTGATGAAAGCCTGTGATTCTTCAGAGAGACCTAATCGACCACTCCGGTAATCATTAGGTACATCCGTTGTTATTTCAATCTCATGATTGAGCTTATATCCATCCGCTACCTCATTCGAAAAAGGTTGCATAGCAATCCCTGTATCAAAATAACCGTCGGTCGTTGAAGGAATAATATCCCTACTACCATCTGCATAAAGGATTTCCCCTTGCACATAATACCTGGAATCCGGTTTCACAGTAGCATTCAAGGTCAATCCATTTTGGGTAAGCTTATAAGTTCCATCCCAACGGAATTCCATCACACCTTCCGGAGGTATACCATCCTCAATTTCATACGTAACCTCATCTAAAACACTTCCAGATGCATCTTTTACCCGATAGGTAACACGCTCCACAACCTCCCAATCTGCTTGAAGTAGTTCAAGATGTATCCCATCATCGTTTAGTATCGGATTAGTTGGATCATCTCGAAGTAGCACAAAATCCGTATTGATTCTACCTGTTGCCTGAAACGTAGGAGTAGTCCTTGGGGGATCAGGGGGTATCTCGGGCGGAGGCTCTGGTTTGGTCTCAAAGGATAGGATATCGGTTACCTGTTGCTCACCCTCTTCATCCAAAAGCTGAATTTGATAAAAATAAATCGTTTCGGGTTCCAAACCATCAATCTGAAACGCATGGGTCTGTTCCGCTTCGGTGTGTTCTTCCAGGGGTTTTACTCCCTCAAATTTATCTGTCGTATCCACAATCAAACGTGCTTGCACAGGTTTATTTGTTTGTACTCGTATCGTCGCTGAATTTTCTCCAATACCACGAACCTGTACCTCACTAATTTGAATGGGTATAGGTTCTGGTTCAGGTGGTTCTGGAATACTCGGTATGGGCTCTGGTTCCGGTTTAGGTTCCGGTTCTGGAGGAGCGTTTGCCCTATTGTACTTACTCCGAGGACGTTTTAAATCAATAAGAAAACTTATCGAAGCCTGTAATTGACCCATCAGAAGATTACC
>CAYPZJ010000292.1:0-913 GCA_964414635.1 uncultured Spirochaetia bacterium | reverse complement strand
GAAAGCACATTATTAGGATTTTCGATTTCTGAAATCAATCCTTGATGGTAGCTAATGGCTAAATTAAAGTAGGAATCTCGTAAGAAAACATCAAACCCCACCTCCGCTGCAATCCCAAATAGAAAGGGTTTTAGCCTAGAAACAAGATCATATACAGTCCCTGTATTTGCGCTGGAATGTACTTCTGCATAAGTAGAAAATTCTATCTGGGGACCTAATCCCGCATAGGGAAAAAAGCGCTGGGATTTATCTGGAAAGTTATATCGGAACATAATGGGAATCGTGATATCATAAAATCGAAACCAACCCCCTACTTCTCCAGATAAAGAAGGATTTTTTGTATCCATTTGTATTTTTGTCAATTTACTATTAAAATATACACCGCCTGTAACACCAAACGACTTATGAAACATAAAGGTGGAAGATATCCCACCTTGCACCCCCCCCAACACCTCAAGTATCTTTTGAGAAGGTAAACTGATATTCCCACCAAAACGAGGACCTATCGCAAATGGTTTATAACCCTCCAGTGTAAACTCTCCATTCTCATCGGTATAAGGATTAGCTTCCGCTTCAAGATCAATATTTTTTTTCGGTACAGCCGCTGATACCGTTTCGCTATATACCGAAGCGGTTACCGTAAGCATAAACAGAAGTAAGAGAAGAATCGGCATGATTCTCATTTTCTTTGTACCTTCATAGCTTTTTCTAGTATCGACCAAGTTATGCATTTCCTTTTGCTTCGTTCTTGAATCCTAATCCTTAATCTCCCACTACTAAAAAATATAACGCTTCTTTCTCAAAAAGAAAACAAAAAAAGAAAATGAATAAAATAAGCCAATGATAAAAGAAAAGTAACAATGTTGGTTTTACTTACTCAGAAAGGATTAGGCGTCCCAGTTATTCTTTTTCC
>CAYPZJ010000291.1:0-6718 GCA_964414635.1 uncultured Spirochaetia bacterium | reverse complement strand
ATATATCTCAAGGTCTGAATAATGTTGAAAATAGGATTCAAACCAGGGGCGTAGTTGATACAAAAAAGGATCCGTAACCACAGGTTGTCCGGTTCGATCCGATTGGGTAATGACGCCGCGCTTTGCTAGAATATGCTGCATTTGGTTTGGCAGTGGTTTGTATCGATGGGAATGGAAGAGCAGAGAGCGATAAGATGGTGACTCCGTCACATGTGTCTGGTGATATGTATAAGCTAAGTCTTGTCCAAGCAGGATGATTGGATTGCATCCCAGATGTCGAGCGAAGTCCAATCCTGAGCACGCAACACTTCCTCCGGTTTGTAGGGATGTGACAGACTGGTGCACGATATCCTCTAAATACTGTACTAGCTTCATGTATTGAGTTTGTTCTCCCACAGCACTTTTAAAGATAAATGTTTGGCGTGTGGGCAGTTTCAAAATGCGGGGATACACGGTGATATCCGCAACCAACTGGATGGGATGGGTCGCTTGGATATCAAAGAAGTCTTTATAATTGTGAATCTGACTATCCAACGAAACCACAAAATCAGGGACGATGTTGGCAGCAAGCAGGGTATTCAATGCGGTATCTACGGTGATTACAATTCCATAATCCCGATACAAAGCTAGCTCATGCAATGCATCCTTTAAGGAAGGTCCTGCAGCACATACGAAAGCGGGTATCTTCTTGAATTGATTCGTGAGAACCCCGATATCCGATACCTTTGGAAGTTGGGCAAGATTTGCCATTAGATTACGTACCCACAACCGGATCATTTCCCATTCTGTAAATTGATTGGAAAAGATAGTCGTAATCTCTTGTTCCAACGTTTGTAACAACTGGGAATACCACTCACCAAATATACGTTTCCCGCTAGGCAGCATGATTGTGTGAATCCCCCGCGTAGTTTCTGGTTTTACACGGGTTTGAAGCTGGAAAATAAATTCAGGAGTTAATTGATCTCCCTCAATATAAAGAATACGGGGATCGTCTGGATAAGCGTTTGGGAACCGTGTTCGAACACTACGGGCGATTGCTGCAACAGGTTCCCAAGCGATGATAAGGGTATTAGAGGGGAAAGGATGTTTGAGTAACTCGTGAAGATGATACCCCATCCCCAACCCCAAAACGATAATCAAACTGACCTGGTCTGGTTGGTCTATGTGAGCGATCTGGAGGGCTTCCCGCTTGGGATCATAAGGTGAATGAAGATGTTTTCCATTCACTTGAATAGACGAGAACCCCTTTTTTGTAGTAACCCAATTGAGCTCAAACATAGGATATTAGCTGCATACCGTATTGATAATTTTTGCACATACTTTGTATGGATCAATATTTGCACAGGGACGGCGATCCTCGATGTATCCTTTTTTATTCACATCCACATGCCACGGAATGCGAATACTAGCACCTCGATCGGAAACACCGGCTTTAAATGTGCGATAATCACAGGTTTCATGGAGACCGGTTAAGCGGTCTTCTATATCTTCACCATAGATTGCGACATGTTCATCATGTTTGGCTTCCAGTTTTTTAATCGCCGCCCAACAAGCATCAATATTAGATCGCATAGATTTGGTAGAGAAATTCGTATGAGCACCCGCACCATTCCAATCCCCTTTTACCGGTTTGGCTGATAGTGTTGCACTCACCTTGTATTTTTCCGCAATTCGATATAATAACCACCGGGCTACCCACAGATCATCTGCTAATCGAAGTGGATCACAGACGCCGATCTGAAACTCCCATTGAGCAGGCATTACCTCGGCATGACCCCCTTCATACGCAATCCCTGCTTCCAAACATGCATGCATATGATCTTCCACGATTTCTCTTCCAAATACTTCATCAAACCCAATCCCACAATAATACAGCCCTTGCGGTGCCGGAAATCCATTAATAGGCCATCCCAGTGGACGCACGCCATCAAAGAATGTAAATTCTTGTTCAATTCCAAAAAGCGGGTCCTCTGAAGCATGGGCTTCAAAAATCGTACGTAATTCCGCTCGGGTGTTGGAAGGATGGGGTTTCCCATCGATGGTTTCCACTTCGTTCAAAACGAGAATGGCATTATCCGCTCGGGTTGTATCCTTGTACCATCGCACAGGCTTCAGAACACAATCTGAGGCATCTGTAACCGCTTGGAAGGTGCTGGATCCATCAAAACCCCAGATAGGCAGTGTGGATCCATCGAAATCATAAATGACCTTGGTTTTACTGCGGAGCTTTGCAGTTGGTTTTTGCCCATCGATCCAGATGTACTCCGCAATCATCCGATTCGATTGATTGTTAACTTGTAACTTACTCATGGATTCTTTCCTTTTGTACTCTTACACCCGCATTACTCCCGCTTCATTTGGATCAGAACGACAGATTCCTATGGGGGGGGGCAATTCTCATTTTGAATCAGTCAACCCTATGGCATCTTTCCCTAAGGGGATTAAACCTTCAACACCATACAAATCCCTGGGTTTCAGCGTAACAACTCTATAAGGTATGGATCACAGCAAAAATCACTCCTACTTAGAAAAACAAATTATAGGGGTGAATCTTGGGGGGTGTTGAAAAACGCAAATGTAGGGGCAGGTCTTGCGCCTTCCCTTCCCAATATCCTGTTCCAAAAGGCGACTGCAAGAGTCGCCCCTACAAAGTTCGAATAATGTTTGATTTTTTCAACACTCCCTTTGCGATCTGTTGAAAATAAGATTCTTCATGATAGGTGTAAAACCCACTCTCACAAGAATTAATGTAGGATTAGGTTTCACGCTTGTCCCATAAAGTTAGTCTATCTGATTCGTTATTATTCAACAGACCCCTTGTTTTTACCCTCCCCTCCAGAGATATTACGGTTCAATTCAATCATTTTAGGGAATCACAAAATCGTAACCGACGCAACAAGTGTAATCATGAGGAGCATCGTGGGGAAGTGATCTCATACATAGCAATTAGATTGCTTCACTTCATCCACGATTACATGTACGTAAACTAGTTCAAGTGGGTTCCCTAGAATGCGAAAATTAACTCATATTAAATTGAATCACTCAGAATAACCATGCAAGGATAGGTATTGCATTTTTACCTGGACCAATACTGCTATCCAGCATGTATTAACTTAATCCCAGTATCCATGCGTTCCTTCTTGCATCTATACTACAAAATACCTGGTTTCTCTACTTTGTATGGTGTTATGCTCCTCTACTAAATCACACCTTCAAAAGAATTACGTATCTGTGAGTAGTATTCAGAAGTTTTCAAATAATCGAGTTGGGCGTAATATGAGTACAACCTTTAACATTTTTTTGTACTCGGGATGGAACAAATCAATAGTACAGAAGCAATACCAGAAATAGCGCTCTCAGTTTGAATAATGCTAAATTCTACTTCCAATTGGTGCAATCTGTACTACAAAGTAGGCGATGGCAAAGGGGAAACCCAGGCTCTCCCTCCATAAAATACCTACTTCCACACCCGAATGAATTGGTTCAATAGTAATGAATTGGCTAAACGAAGTCAAGATGAAATCCTGCTCGGGATGAATCCAATAGCTGGGCAGAATATATGCTCAAAATTATCAGATTTATCCCCAATCGCATCTTTATGATCGGTTAATTTATAGACCTGAGCCGTTTTTGTGAGGTGGATATGTACTGAAATTTGAGGACTTGACAATTTATGGAAACATCTTATAATGTAGGCGGGTTCATACTTTGTAAGGGGTGATAAGATGACAAATAAACGTATTAGTCCCTCCATGGAAGATTATCTGGAGTCTATTTTCCGATTGGAACAAGCGCATGGAGCCGCTCGTCCGAAAGAAATTTCGAAAGATTTGAATGTACACAAAACGAGTGTCACCAGTGCTATTAAAAGTCTGAAGGATAGCGGGTTGGTGAAACATGAACCGTATGAGTACATTCACCTTACTTCAGAAGGGGAAGAACTGGCTCGTTCGATTAGTACAAAACATAGCATTCTACGGAATTTTTTAATTCGCATTCTCAATGTTCCACCTAGTATTGCGGAAGAAGATGCCTGTTCCATGGAACATTATATTCATGAGGAAACCCTCGATCAGCTGGTGAAGCTGGTGGAATGCATTGAAAGCAATCCCGAATTTTCTAAAAGTTTTTTTGAGCACTTCAAATCGGTGCAAAGCAAATCGGCTTCTCAATCGAATTCCAGCCCGGTGTTTGGCGATGCGTTGATGAATAATGAGCCCAAGGTATACAAAACACTGGATGAACTTAAACCAGGGGAATATGGGATTATTGCTCGGTTGGAAATGCATGAACAAATACGCCATCGGATTATGGATATGGGAGTGATACCTGGAAGTAAGATTGGGGTGGTGAAATTAGCCCCACTGGGTGATCCAATTGAAGTGGATGTTAGGGGGTTTCACTTATCCATCCGTAAGGCGGATGCTCACGGAATTCTCATTAAAGAAATTGGGGAATAAACGTTCAGTACAGGTATAAGAAATGACATTCGATAAAACCATAACCATTGCATTAATGGGCAATCCGAATACGGGTAAAACCTCCATCTTCAACCGATTGACCCATGGTCATCAACATGTTGGGAATTATCCTGGTGTCACAGTGGAAAAGCGTATAGGGATCCGTACCTACCGGGGATATGAAATACGTATTGTCGATCTACCGGGAACGTATGCGATTTCGTCTCGGTCGCCGGATGAGCGAGTGGTAGAAGAATATCTGCTTACCGAAAAACCAGATATCGTAGTGGATGTAGTGGATGCAACCAATCTTGAACGGAATCTCTATCTGACCAGCCAACTAATTGATTTGGAATTCCCTATTATTCTTTGTTTAAATATGATGGATCAGCTGGGGTCGGAAGGGATTGAAATTAATACCGCGCTATTAGGGGAATTACTGGGGGTGTCAATCCAGGAGACGGTTGCGAATAAGGGAGCAGGTATTGATCAATTGTTAGATTGTGTTATCCAAGTGTTTACCAAACCGAAGCCCGTACAATCCAAGCCAGTAACCTATCCTCAAGAAATCGAGCAGGCTATACGATCGGTGATGAAAAGCATTCATCAGCATTTAGGCAGTCCCCCTCCCTATCCACTGAGGTGGATGGCATTGCGATTATTAGAAAAAGATGAACTTATGCTCCAATATTTGCATACCCAAACCGCTGCTGGAATTGCAATACAGGCGGACGTGGAATCTGCAAGCGCAACGATTCAATCCTACTTCAACGATGTTGCCTGGCAAATATTAATAGAGAAGCGGTATGGATATATTGCTGGAGCTTGTACTGAAGTGTTGGCATCCAGTCCGGAGAAGCGCCAGGCGTTTTCAGATAAAATCGATCGGGTTTTAACCAATCGCATCCTTGGTGTTCCAATCTTTTTTGTATTTATCTATTTACTATTTCAAGTGACATTTACAGTGGGTGAATATCCCATGATTTGGTTGGAAACGCTATTTGGATGGATCGCCCACATTGTAGATCAATCGATGGCGGACGGGTTTGTCAAATCGTTACTTATGGATGCGGTAATTGGAGGAGTGGGGGGAGTCGTTGTATTTTTACCCCTTATTGTGATCTTATTCCTTGGGATCGCTTTTTTGGAAGATTCGGGATATATGGCACGGGGAGCCTTTATCATGGATAAGTTTATGCATAAAATCGGGCTCCATGGCAAATCGTTTATTCCGATGATAATCGGATTTGGATGCGCAATCCCAGCCATTATGGCTACACGTACGATGGAAAGCAAAAAGGATCGATTTATTACCATGTTGATTATCCCACTTATGAGTTGTGGTGCACGACTCCCCGTATACACCCTGCTGATAGGCGCATTTTTCCCGATCGAATACTCACCAACCGTGTTGTTCTCTCTTTATTTAATTGGTATTTTGATGGCATTACTCATGGCAAAGCTTTTTAGTAAAACGATGATGGGGGATGAATCATCTTCGTTTGTTATGGAGCTTCCCCCCTATCGATTTCCCACATTGAAATCGTTGGGAATGCATACCCTACAGCGTTCGTGGATGTATTTGAAAAAAGCAGGAACCATTATTCTATTCTTTTCAGTGCTGATTTGGTTATTAAGTAATATTCAACTCACATTTACATACAGTACCGATTATACTCAGCAACGTGCTGCGCTGAACGAAGAAATGATAGCTAAAACCCATCAAGTATTTTCCCAGGAAGAAATTACCTTCGCCGATTATGCTGCATTGATTGAGCAAACAAGACCACTCACCCAACAGATTCAAGCTCTCGAAAACCAGCAAAAGGTTGAGCGTGTATCTCAAAGTATAGCAGGATACATCGGGTATGGATTGAGTATTATGCTTGCTCCCGTTGGGTTGGGGGATTGGAAAATCGGGATTTCGTTATTTTCTGGATTGGCAGCCAAGGAAATCATTGTATCCACCATGGGAACCTTGTATAGCTTGCATGATACGGAATCAGAAAACTCAGATATGTTACGGGATCGCCTACGTGCTGACCCCCATTTCACTCCGTTTGTTGCTTATATCATGATGTTATTTGTATTGCTGTATGTTCCATGTTTGTCTACCATTGCGGTAATCAAACAAGAAAGCGGACAATGGCGATGGGCATTTTTTACATTATTGTATATGCTCGGTTTGGCATGGATCGTAACTTTTCTTGTGTATCAATTTGGATGCATTGTATCTGGATGCCCCACGCCATAGGTCT
>CAYPZJ010000290.1:0-6760 GCA_964414635.1 uncultured Spirochaetia bacterium | reverse complement strand
CATATGGGGCGCAAATGAAGGAAGTGCAGGCAGCAGCAGCTAAATTGAAAGCCGATAACATAGCGGTTGATCTGATTGATTTGCGGACAATCTATCCTTTTGATAAGCAAACCATATTGGAATCCGTGCGCAAAACGGGACGGTTTTTAGCGGTGCATGAGGGACCGCAATCGTTTGGAGTAGCGGCAGAATTGATCGCTACTGTAACTGAGGGTGCATTTTTGAATCTAGAAGCACCTCCCACTCGTTTAACGGGAGCAGATACCATCTTTCCCTATCCAAAGGGAGAGCATAACTATATGATCCCAACCGATTGGATTTATGAAACCGCAGTAAAATTAGTGAAATTCTAACTGGATGTAAGCATAAAGTGAAACTGAAACGCAAAGGAGTTACTATGATTTATGAATTTAAATTCCCTGATATAGGCGAAGGGGTCCATGAAGGAAAAGTTCTCCAACTAAAAGTAAAACCAGGAGATAAAGTGGAAGCGGGAGAGATTTTAGCCGTTGTCGAAACAGACAAAGTTGTTGCAGAACTTCCCGCTCCCAAAGATGGAATTCTGGACAAATTCGGTGTAGAAGAAGGTCAGATAATCGAAGTGGGACAGGTACTCGCATTTATCAAAGTAGAAGGCGAGGTTGGGAGCGAGGAGAAAAAATCGAGTAAGGATAAAAAGGATGAAAGCCAGAAGCCTAAAACGATGGCTGTGGAGGAAGATGGTGCAACTGTGGTCGGGCAACTGGAATTAGCTGGGGATTCTATTTTACCTGCCAGTGGCGAAGGCGTTGGGGATCGGGATGTGGAAGCAATTGGTTTGGTACCAGGTAAAAACAAGGTACTAGCTACTCCGGCAGCACGAAAACTCGCATCAGATTTGGATGTGGATATTGCATCCATCAAAGGTACCGGTCCAGGTGGACGCGTAATGAAAGAGGACATCCGATCTACTGCGAAGACCCAACCTCAAAAAGATAGAAAAGATAAACAAACGGATCAACCTGAAAATGAATCGATTCAGCTTGATCAGAGCAAGACTAAGACACGCGTTGCATCAGGTGATGCGGAAGTCATTAGTATGTCTACCATGCGGCGTACCATTGCTGAGAATATGGAAATCAGCAATGCAATACCAGCGGCTGTTACACAGGATTTTGGAGTGATAGATGAGTTGGTAGCATACCGCAATGAGATCAATCAGAATAGAAAAACGCGCATAAGTTTCCAACCACTGCTGATGAAGGGAGTCGCAGCAGCCCTTCGGAAATATCCTATGTTGAATTCTACGTTTGATGCGAGTAAAAAAGAAATAACAATTCATCCTTCAGTAAATATGGGATTTGCTGTGGATACAGAACATGGATTAATGGTACCTGTTCTTAAACAGCTGGAACGGATGTCAATCCTGGAAATAGATGAGACTATGCGGGAGTTGGTTCAACAAGCAAAAGAACGTACCATTGATTTAGAGGATCTGAGGGATGGGACCATTTCGATTACAAACTACGGTCCTTTTGGTGGAACCTATGGACGTCCCATGATTCTTCCACCCCAAACAGCCATCATTGGTTTTGGGAGGATTCAACAGGTACCCGTAGTGAAGCAGAATATGGTTGCGCCAGGTTGGATTTTACCCATCTCCATTACATTTGATCATCGTGTAGTTGATGGTGCAACCGTAGGTTTATTTGTCACGGAGATGTTGCAATTGCTTTCTTCTCCAAAAACACTGCTTCTCGCAGTGTAACAGGCTGAATAACTAATTAAAAAAGTAGGTGAAGTATGTCTGATACAACATTTGATATTATTATAGTGGGTGGTGGTCCGGGAGGTTATGTGGCTGCGCTTCGTGCTGCCCAAGGAGGTTTAAAAGTGGCTTTGGTAGAACGTGAGAACATCGGGGGGATGTGTTTAAATTGGGGATGTATTCCTTCAAAATCCATTCAGGCAGGATCCGATTTACTTGATAAAGTGAAAAAAGCGTCGGAATATGGTCTAACGGGTGTGGATTTTAAAACCATCAAACCTGATTGGAAAGCCATGCTTAAACGAGCAGATGACGTAGTCAATCGATTAACCCGAGGGGTAAAAACGCTTTTAGATAAAAATGGTGTTGTTACAATTAGCGGAGAAGCCCAAGTACTCAGTCGAACAGAGGTGAAGGTCGATAAAACCAGCTACACATGCTCGGATCTTATTCTTGCAACAGGAAGTTCTTATCCCATTCCGGACTGGGTTTCCGCTAAAAAGAATCTGTTAAACCCTAAAACCGTGTATCATATCGATGCGCTTCCCAAAAAAATGGTTGTTATCGGTGCGGGCGTGGTTGGGGTAGAATTTGCAATGCTGTTCTCCACGCTTGGAGTGGAAGTAGAATTAGTAGAGCAAACTACTGATTTAATGCCCTACATGGATAAAGATTTAATTCAAACTTTAAATCTTACACTAAAAAAAAGCAGAATCAAACTCCATCTCGGTTGGAAAGCCACCGAACTATCCAGCAAGGGACTCACCATAGCTAAAGAAACAGATACTGCAACGCTGACTGCAGATTACTTTCTGCTTGCAACCCGCCGTAAGCCGAATCTGGATGGTTTGAAAACATTGCTGGATGAGGGGATGGAAACAGATAAAAATGGTTATGTTCGAACAGATCTGCGTGCTCGGACTACTTTGCCCCATATTTATGCAGTAGGTGATCTAAATGGACGGTTTATGTTGGCACATGTCGCTTCGGCTGAAGGGACATGTGCGGTGGAAACCATTTTGGGGAAAGGGCGAGATTTGGTATATGATATGATGCCCTATAACCTTTATGGGAAAATGGAATTCGCATCAGTAGGATTGACACAAAACGAAGCGGAGAAACGAGGTTTTTTGGTTGCCACCGGGAAATTCCCCTTTGCTGCCAATGGAAAAGCGCTTGCTGAGGGGAATGCGGATGGTTTTGTGAAAGTTGTATATGAAAAACAGTTAGGTGAGATACTGGGCGTTCATATTGCAGCCCCAAACGCAACTGATTTAATCAGTGAAAGCGTTATGGCAATGCAAGTTGAATCTACGGTATGGGATGTTGCTTCCTCCGTTCATCCCCATCCCACTTTATCGGAAGCATTTTTGGAAGCCACATTTAAAGGAATGGAACAACCCTTACATACCTTATAAGCCTGTTCATGAATAGTATATAAAATGGTAAGGGGATTATCATGCTACGCATAACATGAAAATCCCCTTTGTTGGATTATAGTAATCGATGCGTCGGTAGAACGACAGCAAAACGAATGTTTATTCAGCAAATTTAGAGTCGAAGCTACTTACAATATTCGCGGATCCACTTGCTGCGGAAGAGCATTTATCCCATGTAGTCCCTGCTGTTTGTACTGCGGCGGAAAATTCTTTTTGCATTTCAGGCCACTTTGTAGCAAGTAGTGGGCATGTGGTTACTTCATTGATAGATGCGACGAAAGCATCGTAAGCACCATCTGCCAGAATTTCTTCGCTTTTCAGTTTCAAACCATGGGCTAACGTAGCAACCACTTTCATATCCTCAATCAACCCCTTAATTTTAACAAGGTTTTCCCCTGTAAATATCGGATCGGTCGTTGTATCACATACGAATTCGGTTCGAATTTCCAAGCTTGCTTTGGCTTCACCATTAGCAATCATTTTTGCTTCATCGTTATTAACAGCAGCGGAGCTATTAAAACTAGCTTCTGCACTAGCTTTGACAACAATCTGAAATTTGCAGCTTACTTGAACAGAATTATTGATATAATCGGTTATTTGAGCAGCGGTAGCATCCGAACCGAGTTTTAACACGGTTCCTAATTCAGCTAGCGTTTGCTTATACAATGAGAGTACAGCTTCCGAACCACGTTCAAATTTATCAACATACGCTGCATATTCTTTAACCGCTTCAGGCGCACAATCTGGAATGTCATATTTTACTTCAACCTTGATTGATGCGGAGAAACTTCCTCCTCCCGCAATACTGCCTAAGCCACTTCCACTACCGCATGAAGTCATCATTACGATCAATGTAAAGTAGGCTAAACTAATGAGCACCTTTGTTTTCTTGGTGATACTCCTTTTCTTTATTAAACTTGCAGGGTTTTGATTCAATTCCCTTATGTTATTTTAAGATAGCAGAGTGTATACCAGCGTCAACCAAATCAACTTGGTCAAATCCATTGTTTGTTTTATTTGCTTGGATTAAAGCAAGTTAAGCAAGCGGTCAATATCGTTTTTAATCAGATTGAGAGATTGTTCCCAGAAATTTTGTTGACGGATATCTATATCCATTGTCGCAGCAACATCGTGCACTGAGCCTTTTCCTGTTTGAGCGAGTAGTTTTGGATATCGACCTACAAACGCTTCTGTATCCTTTTGATATTTTGCATACAATCCTTTCGCAAAAAGTAGACCAAACGCATAGGGGAAATTATAGAAACTTAAACCGCTTGAATAATAGTGGGGTTTGCATGCCCACATATATGGATGCAGGTTGTCTGGATCCAATCCATCCCCATATGCTTGTTTCTGTGCTTCCAGCATCATATTATTCAATTCATTTACCGAAAGCGATCCATCATCCCGCGATTCAAATACGTTCGTTTCAAATAGGTACCGGCTATAAATATCTACTAATACCTGTCCTGCGTCCGATATTTGGCTTTCCAAAATGGTAATTTTTTCCTGCTCGGATACTTCCTGCAAGGCTGCTTGAATGACAATGGTTTCACAAAAAATCGAAGCGGTTTCAGCTAAAGGCATGGGGTAATGGGTATTAAACAGGGCTTCGTCTTTTAGACAATATCCATGGTAAGCGTGTCCTAATTCATGCGCCAGGGTTGTCATGTCACTAAAGGAACCTGTAAAATTTGTAAGTACCCGTGATTCCTTTATCTCTTGTAAATTTGCGCAAAATGCCCCTCCACGTTTTCCCTCCCGTGGTTCCACATCAATCCACCGTTTTTCAAAAGCATTTCGAGCGAATGAAGCAAGTTCATCAGAAAAACTTCCAAATTGTTTTTCGATGTAATCACAGGCTTCAGCATAGGTAAACGTACGTTCCGAACTTCCCAACGGTGCAAACAAATCATAAAAGGGTAATCCCCCTTTATGATTTAGTGCTGCTGCTTTACCTTTAAAATAGCGATGGAATTCTGGAAGATATGCACGAATCGCATTTAACATAGCATCTAGGGTTTCCCGATCCATACGAGAATGCAACAGCGTTTGTTCTAGTGGGGATTTGTAACCACGCAATTCACACATGGTCAACACTTCTCCCTTAATTGCGTTTAACGCTGCTGCCAACGATTCCTCCACCTGGGTATAAGAGCGAAGTTCCGCATGATATGCTTGTTCTCTTACCGTAGGATCTCCAGAATATGCTAGATTTCGAACCTGTGCAAGAGGCAATTGTTTGGACGTTCCCTTGTCTTTATATTCAACCATTTGCATGGAATTCAGCACATTGAATAGTTTTTGCCATGCGCTGGATCCTGTTTGTTCCAGTTTGGCAATAATGATTTCTTGTGCTTCTGGAAGTAAATAGTGTGCATTGGTTTTCTGCTCTTGAAGATAGAAACGATATTGGGCTAAAAATGGAGTTGATTCAACGATTGTATCCAATCCTTCAAGATCTTTAAGCCATTGTCTGAATAGCGTATCGGGGCGGGTAAGTTGGGTTAGTTTGGATTGTAGTCGATCCGACCATTTTAACGCAACTGAATTTTTCGCATCGGTTGAAAAAGTAAGATCCGTAAAGTGTAACAAGCGAGCGATTGTCAGGTGTAAGTGCATCATTTGCTTTAAAAAAGTTTCCAGTTTATCCGGTGCGTTATCAAATGAATGAAAATTTTCCTGACTCCAAGTATCGACTTCCTCAATCAGCTCATCCAATTTCACAACATCGTTTTGAAATTTCTCCGATTCAAAGGATTCATATAAAGGAGTCAGATCCCAGGTAAGTTCCATAAATAACCTCCACGTTTGTTATGGGAATGTGTTGAACCTTATCTTTTAGGTAGGGATATAAGGTATGATCCCCCGGTTTGGTCTTCACCCTAAAAAGACCCTCGGTTTGTTAGGATTCTACTAGTTATATGTACTATGCTTGTCTTCACACCATTCTGAAAACCTTTTTATTGGATACACAAGGTGTGAAATCCTGCATAGTGACCCTTAAAATATATATATTAATAAGTTATCTTCAAATGCTTAGCAGCCAAAAAATGAAATCAATCATACTCGATAATGTATAATTCCTGAGTTTCGGTACGAAAGCATTCCGGTCCACAGCGTTTCCCATTAGGGTAATATGCTTCGAACTCAAACTCAACATCGGAATTGAAAACTATGCTGTAGTTTTGCTCTACCATAATATGCAGCAGTTGATACCGTGCGTAAATTATAAAAAGCAATTCCGACCGTGTCTGGCTCCAGGAACCAAATATTTCTTCCCCAGTATCAGGAATATATTCATTTATGTACTCGGACGGTGTATTGGACTGAATAGTGTGGATTTGTGAATACGTCCATTTATCTGGATCAGAAATGGATACTTTATACGATCCATCTGGAAATAGCGATTCCTTATCATCTAACAGGATACTAAATGAGACTACATCGCTGCACCCCACTTCAGTACAACATCCTGAAGTTAGCAAGGATATCATCATTACCATGATTCCAACTATAATCAACATAGGTATAATACGTGTTGTTTTCGGTTGGTTAGTAGAACTTATACACA
>CAYPZJ010000289.1:0-6772 GCA_964414635.1 uncultured Spirochaetia bacterium | reverse complement strand
AAAATTTAAAAAATCAGTTTTCTTCAGGACAAAACCGAAAATTTTTAGTATAACAATGGAGAAGGGACTTCCAATGCTACGATTGAGGATAACACGATCACTGTGGGAGGGGCAACCGGTATACCCCCTGTGGGAAGTGTGAGCTATGGAATATACAATCGAGTTGTGGGTGCTGCCAAACAAAGTAATTCAACAATTGTAAGAAATAGTATTCAAGCAGGGCATGCAGAAACCACTTTCGGTATCCGAAATTATGCTCCCCCAGGACACCAAGCCATTTCTACAATTAGTTCCAACGTGATTCATGCGGGAACTGGTAGCAATAATACATATGGGATTCATAATCAATGTTGGGGTGCAAACCATAACCATGGCTATGCGGATTCAACGATTTATAATAATTATATCCAGGCAGGTGGGAGTTCATCCACAGCGGTAACCCAAGGCATCTACAATGAAACAAATGGAGAAGCAGCGGGTGGGTGGACTGGAAAAGGATATTTGCGTGTAGTGGTACGAAACAATATCATTGATGCTGGATTGGGAGTGACCGCGTATGGAATTCACTATAATTTAACAGCCGATGAGCGTCAAATTGATTATAATACTTTGAATGCAGATAACGACATTATTTTTAGCTCGGGATCTGGTAGTGTAACATGTATTCAATTGTCTGGCTATTTTACCTTGCTAGTCAATGATTCCGTTCTCAATAATAATTTATTTAATTGTACCGAGGGTTATAGCGGATCCGATGGAAATATAGCGGATCCCCTCGATTTGGATAATGAAGGACGCTATAATAGTGGACTCAAAACCTTTCAAACTGAGGGATTGGATGGAAGTTCCGGGGGATTGAATTGGGGGTTTGAGAATGATCGAGATGGGCAGGTGCGAACGGGAAATGGCACCACAGGATGGTCCATCGGGTGTTATGAATACTAAGTCTGTTTAAACCCCCGTTGGAAATGAGAATGCGTTGTACACTATGATAAGTCGTGGGTATTCAGGTCGAATAATTAAGACTGGATGCTGTTTTCATGAGCTAATCAGAAAAAAGGAGGGATTTCGCACGTTGTAAATTATAAAACGATCAACATGCCAAAAAACCCCTTTCACGAAGGTCGAATGCTATTTGGACAGCGCGTTGTTGTCGAATAGACCTGGAAAAAATTAGGACTGAATCAGATCCTACAGGAAGTAGGATTGCCCGAATCCGTTTTGGAATGTATCTTTCAAATGGTGTTCGTTCGTATTTACAATACAGTATCCAAATGAAAAACCCCCATCACCGCTATGCACTCCCAGATGAACTATCCTGGAGCCTAAGCACCATGTATAGTATCCCCATTCCTCTTTATGCCATGGTTTCTTGAAATGGGGGTTCTCTTTACTTTAATGTTTCGTTGAAAATCTAAGAAAGCTTTGTAGAAAGATAATGGAACGTTTAAGGGACCTCACCCCGCCTTTTCGCCGTTGGAGGGCTTTTAATCGGGTAATACATATCTAGTAATTGGTCACAAATTTCTATTTGTGACCAATTACAGTGTTGGTTTATTTACGGATTTACATACGGAGAGTGTTATGGATGGATGGATTTTGCACAGCGAAAGGTGGTACCACTTCTATTGACATCCTGTGCATAGTAGAAGCGATCCCAAACAGCTATTCGATCTTCATTCAGCATACAAGTACCTCCACGAATCGTGCGAGAATCTGCATTATCCACATCTTGATGAACATACGCTTCTAATGTTGGATAATTTAGGAATCGAGAGGATGTCCATTCATTGGTACCAATCATATCACAAACATTCCAAGGATTACAACTAGGACCTGATCGGGCTACAGGATCCTTTAAATCAGGACATCGTATGGCTTCATATTCAGCACCCCACCAAAATCGAGTAGTAGTACCAGCTCGAGCAGCATATTCCCATTCTTCTTCGGTAGGTAAGCGTTTTCCTTGCAAGGCACAATAAGCTTTAGCAGCATACCAATTCAAACAATTTGCCGGTCTATCTTTCCCTTCTGAACCTATCGAACAGTTCCCGGAAGACCACCAGAGAGGGGTTTCAGCAAATGATCGCCATGTTGCTAAGCTCTCTGTTGATTGAATTGCTGGAATCATTCGTTCAAAATCTTCTACGGTTACCAAAGCTTGATCTAGAAAAAAAGCATCCATCTCAACTAATGAGTTTGCTTCAGGACTTCCCATATGAAAGACACCTGATGGAATGAAAATCATTCCTTCGGGCGGTTGGATTAAATCGTGGTGGATTTGATTACTAGAAGAGGTTTCATCAGTACTATTGATCGATTGCGCTTGAGAAGAAGTACAGCAAAGAAGGATTAATAGAAATATCGATCCAATTACGATTCTTTGTTCTTTCATTTTTTCCACATCCATTTTGACCCATAAGGTAGCATGATATAACCCAATAATAGGAACTATTATTCAAGGCGACGAAAATTGATTAGCTCCCCTTTCACCCAAAATTAAGTCACCCACCTGCTACCGTATTTCATCACATGTGGTATCCGAACACGGATAGGAATAGGGTAAAGCAATCAATTCCGTCATCCCCTTCCCAATGAAAAGTAAGTAAGGAGAACCGATAGGACAACTGAATCATCCGAAAAACCGTACCATATGGTGGGGCTTTGTGGCTTTATTATTCTTTTCATTGGAGCAAGGTGCTTCCCACCGATTCCCTCCATATACACCCCCGCACGCTACAAAAATCCATCCCCCCTGACCAGAAACCTTCCGGTCCCTTAAATATATAGAAAAAAGTTGATAGTAAGCAAAACTGTGATATAAACTATGATACTAAGGGGAACAAATGGAATCGTTTAGACTCGTTTCACCTGTCCTGGAATAAATTCCTGGCTACATGCGGGGGGGACGCTTGCGAATGAATTCGCGGCGCTTTTATTATAGAGGGGTGCCTGTTCCGAAAAAAAACGGCAACGGACTTTAGTCCTAAGCCGTTACCCACTCTTGTTGCCCCGAATTCATTCGGGGAACGGATGAAACCTTTCAGACTAACTCCTAGCAAGCTGCTTCCCACCGATTCCCTCCCTATACACCCCCGCACGCTACAAAAATCCATCCCCAAAAAATCATGAGGAATTCTTTTGGAAACGTGATCCCATCGTACACACGGAACAGTCTAATGTCTTCAACATGTCGAATAATAAGGACTGAGTGCCATTTTCATGAGTTGATCAGCAGAAATCGAAGGATTCCATAATAGTTGAGCGAATAGAGTAACCGACGGTTGGATCGTATATTCAAACATGCCATCCTCCACTAAAAGCGTTACCAACATGGATGTGGGATGATCGGACAGTAATTCCTGATAAAACTGTTGCGCAATCGGATAATGCTTAAACCAGGCTTGATTAACATAATTCCATCGTGGAAGCCGTTCTTCAAACCGCTTTCGGATATACTCCGGATCCCGTTCTCCCAAAATAAAGGATTCATGATGTTCAAACTCCACACCCCATCGTAAACAAGTCCAGCCTTTTGCAACCATGGCAAAATCCCCACGCTTGCGAAAATGAATCAGGCTTTTACTATACGCAATCGTTTTATCCACTGAGTTAACCAGGTCTGACAAATTGATTGAAGTTCCTACGCTAGAGGGAACAGGATCGTACGTATAGGGAAGAACACCGGCATCTTCCCACACTAGCATAACACGGGGATCAAGGGTGTTTAGATCCATATAATGTTCCATAATGGAGGATGCATGAATACCAAACTGAATGGTCAAGTCGGGATGCTTTTCCAATAGTGCCTTTGAAATCGAATTCACCCAATTACATGCATGCTTTGCCATGGTTTCCCCACCGGCGGTTAAATCGTTAACCTCGGTAAATGTTTGGAAGTAGATCCCATCGTGATCGAGATGTGCATAAGCCTTTTCATATTCGTGAATGACATGATGCTTAACCTTTTCTAAATCAGCTTCATCCGTTGGATTGATTTGGAGCCCCCATCCCCAATGATAACCTAAAATAACACGAATGCCTAGCTCATGTGCTTTATCAAGGATAGCGGTAATGTTTATGGGAGGACAATCATTCCAAATGATGAGGGTATTCATTTTTAATCGAGCCATGTTTTCTAAGAATCTTAAATAATCATAAATTACATATCCCCATGTCCATATTCCTCGCTGTTGAATCCGAGGATAATCAGTAATAGAAAAATCAGGGATCCCATCGAATGCCTCCTGATATTCCACACTTCGTTCTGGACGAATATAATCTCCTTGTAATAAGGTAGCAAAATCCACAACACCATTTAGAACACCTTTTGGATCACTTCCCGCGATACAGAGCACACGCTGTTGGGGATTCCACGCTGGACTAAAACAGGATATATGGTATGCTTCTTTTTGGTTGGGAATGTCTATAATTTGCTGATCGACAAGTTGTCTGATTAATGGATTGGATTCTGGTGTTCCCACCATAATCAAATGTTCTTTGTAGTGTGATAATTCCGCTTGGGCAGGTGCAACCTTTAGTACATACGGGAGATAATGCTGACAAATCCGCTGAAGCTCGATCGTTGCAAATTTTTCCTCGTTTTCATAAGTACCAAAAGCCACTTCCCATCGAACTCCTTCGTATCTTCTTGTATATGCTTCCATCTTGTTTTACCTCAAACAGGTGCTTAAATCCCATTGTAAAATAGCAAAACATCGGGATATGTAAAGTGTTACTGAAATTATTCCATGAATTCCATAATCCCATAGGTTTTCCAATCATGACTAATAACGGGCATCCAGTCCGCTTGAAAACCAGTTTACCTAAATAATCACCTTAGGTTATTCGAACAGTACGTCCATCCTGTTCGGGAGGAAGAATCCCAAGCTGCTTTATTTTCCTGTAAAGTGTACTTGTGTCAATCCCCAATTCATGTGCTGCTTGTTTACGATTACCTCGATGGCGTTGTAAGGCTTCATGGATCAAAGCGCGTTCCATATTTTTTAGCGTGCGTGGTTTTCCCTTGATATCCTGCTCTTGTTTGTTGTCACCTTGAATTTCCTGGCGAAGATGATTCAGCTGAATTACAGTTCCCCGACATAAAACAAAGGCTTGCTCTAGGATATTCTCCAACTCGCGGATATTGCCCGGATAATCATAGGAAAGTAAACATTCCATAACCTCAGGAGATACGGATTCAATATTTTTCTTCTGTAGATGGTTGTGCTTACTAATAAAATGGTTGATAAGTAAAGGGATATCCTCTCTGCGATCTTTTAAGGGCGGTAATGTCAGATGGATTACACATATTCGGTAGAATAGATCTTCCCGGAATTTATCCCGCTGCACCAGTTTTTTTAATTCCTTATTCGTCGCCGCCATAATCCGAACATCAACTTTCTCGGGTTTAACAGAACCCAGCGGTTCGATGAATTGATCCTGCAACGCTCGGAGCAATCGAACCTGCATTGCCATGGAAACATCACCAATTTCATCTAAAAAGAGGGTCCCGCCATTTGCTAAAACAAATTTACCCGGTTTATCTTTTTTCGCATCCGTAAACGCCCCCGCTTTATAACCGAATAGCTCTGATTCAAGCAAGGTGTCTGGTATCGCACCACAATTGATTGCGACAAACGGTTTATGCTTCCTCGGGGATGTATTATGGATAGCCCGAGCAACCAATTCTTTACCCGTTCCACTTCTCCCTTCGATCAAAACTGCGCTGCTGGTTTCTGCAATCTGGGGGAATATCTGAAATAAGTCCGTCATCGCTTTACTTCGCCCAATAATATCGTCATAGGTATATCGAGCAGTCAATTGTTTTTGCAAAACTTCGATCTGACTCAGATCCTGGAAGGTTTCCACTCCTCCAATAACCCGATTCGACTTATCTTTCAATAGAGCGGTAGAAATGCGAATTGGTATTCGTTCCCCATTCTGATCCACAATGGACGTTGTAACATTAACAATCGGTTTCCCGGTTTTGACCGTTTCTCTCAAAGCACATGCATTCTCACAAATACTAGCTCGGAATACATCACAACACGGCTGCCCCATAGCTTCCGTAATGGGAACCCCTGTAATCCGTTCTGCAGCATGATTAAAATAGGTTATTTCCCAGGCGTCATTTACTGTAAAAACCCCTTCATTGATGGAATCAAGAATAGTTTTATTAAGCAGTTGATTATCCAATACTTCCATGGTTCTTTGCTCCTATACGTTATAAAACCTACACAAATATCCTGGATGGCGCATAATATTGGAATGGGATCTAAGTACAGACGGGATCCCTTCCTTTTTAGCGTACCAATAAAAAATAGTAAATAGCAATGCAATCTGCAACAGTAATCCTCTGATAGTATTGTTTTTTGCATTAATATAATCACTTACTTGTATCCTTTCAACTGTACTAAATCCTTTTACACACCTGAATTAAACGAATTCACCCCTCGAAAAACATTCCTTGGCATGAATTATGCATAGATACTTAATGATGCGAGTTGCGATTACGATTTGGAGAGAACGAATTTCACCAGTACTGGATGAATCCAGAACGGTGCTCTTTGTAGAAATCAAAGATGGTCACATTGTAAATCGCACCCAGATATCGTTAGAACAGGAGCATATCCAAGATCGGCTTAGTGTTTTGCTCCAAAGTAATATTGATATCCTGATTTGTGGTGCTATTTCAAAACCATTGCATTATGCATTGTTACAGACATCCGTTCGTGTGATATCCAATGTATGTGGAGATGTGGAGACCGTC
>CAYPZJ010000288.1:794-6774 GCA_964414635.1 uncultured Spirochaetia bacterium | reverse complement strand
TCACTACCCCAAGTATCTTAAAAAACATAAAAATTGCCCAAAATTCGCACCCTTGGGTTTTTAAGGATGAATCTCCAACTGATGAAATCAATACAAAGTCATTTGTAAGCAGAGTGAACTAAACTTATCTTTAGAAAAAGATTGCTTCGGCGCTTCATTTCTCGCAACCACGTTTTTCTATCATTGATGAATTCATTCATTTTTGCATCACCTTGAGATTCATCCCTGATATGGGGCTGCTTTGGGGATGTCTACTATATTTATTACTTTCCTCCAGATGAGAAGTATAGGTTACATCCGCTACTGATTTAACCATTCATTTTATCTTAAGTTGTATTCGGGTGTTAGATGTTGTGTGATTAACATATTTCGCCTACACCATTTTATTATTAGGAGCTGCGTGTATGAAAACACGGTACTTGGGCGAGATCCTATATAAATTGGAATACCTTAGACGTGAGCAGATAGCAGAAATTCTTGCGGAACAGGAACAGCTACGTGCGGATAAAATTATCAAGCTTTTTGGTGAGTTATGTATTGAGAAAGGATATTTGAATATAGAACAACTCAATCATGCGTTGAAGGAATCGCTTTTAGATGTCATTCGTGATAGTGCGACAAAATCTTTTATTAAGGATACCGCACAATTAGCACTCAACCAATTGGAACTCACCGAACAACCCACAAATGATGAAACATACTTATCAGAGGAAGGAAAACTCGCTCTCAAAGTGCACCAAGAGGAATTAGAAACACAGTTAGAAGAAGCCAAACGTAAACTGGTTCAATTACAATCAAGCCGTTCAACCCAATTTACAGAAATTACGGCACAACACTGCAAAAATCAAATCATTGAGATCAAACATAAGCTGAAACATATCCACCACGATCTACACGTTTTCACACGCCAATCCGAATGAATTCGGTTCAATTACATGTATTGTAAAGCACAACCGTATTGTCAAAGTTAGATTAATAAACACCTCGTCGAACTGCTATACGAGTTCACAATGCCTTGTTTACTTCTATGAAAAGCGTTGTATATTAACAGTACACTGGTTTGGCTTTTTTAAGGAAATCAAGTGTACTTAAGAGAACCAAAATTGTATACCATACAAAAATATACAAACCGATACATTCGGAGGACTCCATGGCGAATCTGACTCATTTTTACTACGAGATGAAAGATGGAACGGTAAAACAAATTAATCCATTTACAGGAACGGAGGTCTGGTCTGTTCCGGGGAGAGGTAATCGTCCGTTAACTAATGTAGCAGGGCAAAAACACGAAGCATTTACTCCGCTCCCAAAAGAAAAGGAAAACTACTGCGATTTCTGCGCAGCTCATTATCGCGAAACACCACCAGAAAAAGAACGGATCATAGAAGAAGAAGGTACGTTCTCGATGAGAAGAATGGTACCAGCAGGGAGTTTGAATGATGAGCTAGCCTATTTTAGAAGATGTTCGAATCTGTTTGAGATTGTAACATACAATTATTGGCAAAAAAACTATGGATACAAATTGAGTCCTGATCATCGCAAATGGAAAGAGACCTACTTGTCGACTGAAACAGGAAAAAACCACGTATTAAATATTATCAATACTAAAATGAAACTTATGGATTTGAAACCGGAACAGATCTCGGATGATGAAAAACTAGAGACCCAATCCGATCCTTTATTTGGAGGGTGTCATGATTTAGTAATTGGAGGAAGACATTTTGCACCCGATGCAGCGTTTACCGATGAATTGTGGTCAGCAGGTAGTATGAGCCCGGAAGAACATTATCAATATATACGAATGACTATTTATGGAATGAAAGAAATATTTAGATATAACCGATTTGTCCGTTATATTTCAGTTTTTCAAAATTGGTTGTCTTCCGCTGGTGCATCCTTTGATCATATACATCGTCAATTGGTCGGATTAGACGAATGGGGACCTGCTATTGAACAAGAACACGAACTTGTACAAAAAAATCGAAATGTGTTTAATGAATACCATGCAAATTTTGCAGGCTATAACGATCTGATCTTTGCGGAAAACGATCATGCACTGGCATTTGCTAGTTTTGGACATCGTTTTCCAACTATCGCTGTCTATTCCCGCTCTAATCGATGTCGTCCAATGGAACATACCCAGGAAGAAATTCGTGGAGTAAGCGACCTGATTCACGCTGTTCATGCAGCGATGGGAGCTCAAATCAGCTGCAATGAAGAATGGTTTTATTCACCACCCGATGCGTTAGAACCCATTCCATGGCACATTCTAATAAAATGGCGGGTGAATACCCAAGCAGGATTCGAGGGTGGAACGCGTATATATATTAATCCAATCAGTCCTTCTCAGCTGAGGGATCGAATTGTACCAAAATTATTTGAGGTGAGAGAAAAAGGATTGATTGCACCCGACATTCATATTGCAGAGGAATGTCGTATTACTTATAATCCGTTAAAATACTTTCAAGCTTCCAGTTATCGTTAATGATTTTCCGTTTTTACTAATAGTGTTGAAATTAGATGTTCTACAAAAAGAAGGAAAAAAATAAGCATAATTAGATAAAGAGACAGGGATGTAGTTGTAGATTTATGTGCTGATTTACCTTCCTCTTTTGGTTTATCAAAGTGATATTGTAATGGGTAACCCGGAATATCACTTCGAATAGATGAGGCAGAGATTTGTTCTACAGAAGGATTTAAAAATATTTGACTTTCCAATTGAGCGGTGGTAAGATCGATGGTTTCACCTTGTTCAAGTTGAATGGCACTGGGATTATCTGGCTGGTTAGAGAGTTTTGATTGGTGATATTTCTTGAGACTGCTTCTTGCAAGGTGGTTTAATAATAAGGGAAATCCTTGTTTCGCTGTGATGGTGCTATTTGAAAAGATTACATCCGCATTCATAAAATAAAATGGATACGTGGCATCCGTTACTAAAAAGGTATCACCGGAACTGAAACGGAGTAATGGAATATATTCCAGTGTATCATATTCCATCTGTAAGTACCGGTCGAACTGTATCCCTGAAAGATTGCTTCCCATTTTTTGCCGGAATGGATGGGTAGCGTCTAACTGCCGATCTATATTCAATGAAAATTTTCCTTGTATAAACCTTGAGAATTCAACCGTAGTGAAAAACCCCCAGGATCGAAACAATGAATGCAGTTGTTGAGGTGTGTCTTCTGCCCCCATGAGAATAATCGTGGATTTTTTTTGGGTAAGATGATGCTGAAGTAAATTCTGTTCATGTTCCGAACAGGTAGTTAAATTATAAGCCACCATTACATCATAATTCGATTGGGAGGGGGATGTATCTACATCGAACCACCGTCGACGTCGATCTTCTTTACTGGCAAGGGCATTTACTAGGATGGGTTCCATCAGCTGATCGGACGTTGGTGTCACTATGAGCACAGAAATCCGTTGGTAAATAGGAACCCGAATATATTGTTCATTATCATAGGGATACTTATCCTGTTCCACTTGTATTCGGAGTTGATGGATTCCGGGAGTGGCAAATTGGAACAAACTCTGATGGTTTGTATCCATTAGCGAGGGGAGAGTGAGTTGTTTAGTATATAACAGGCGCTCTGTTTCTTTGGAATCCACGTTCCTATCCCAGATATGAAAAGCGATGGATTTTTCCTGGGGAGCATAATTATCAAGTTGTGTATTTATAGAAAAAGGTTTGCCAACCCATCCCACCAGCTGATCCGTATTTACCGAATGAATCGCCTGGTTGGATCGCTGTTCTCCTAGATGGAGATACAATACGGGGAATGGGACTTCTAGTTGTACGAATTCCCAGTTATTTTTTTGAAAATTCGATACTACGATTAGGGTGGGGTTTGGTGACTCATGGGCATTACAGATATCCAGAAACTGCTGTAATTGTTCTGGTTTAAAATCTTGGTGGGGATTGATAGATAATAATCCCAGTTGTTTTAAGCAACTGTCTTTGGATTGATGCAGCTGCACATTCATAGCGCCAAGAGGTTGGGTGACTGAAACTGCTGTCTGAATTGTGTTTGGAAGCCGTTTAATAATAGTTCGGATGAGATCTTGCGCTTCTTCAAACAAAGTGGTGTGCTCGGCATAGTTCATGGAAAAGGAATTATCCAATAGAAAGTAATAGGTTTTTTTATCTTGTTCTGGTTCTGATGGATTTACATTTTGTGTACACTGGGGATTAGCTAACAACAATACGAGTAGCATGACAAGAATAATGCGTAGGAGGAGCAAGAAAAAATCTCGAAACTGAAAAGACCGATGGATTTCTATTAGTTGGGATTCAAAGAGAAATACTGATGGGAAAATAATTTTCTTGCGATTGAAACGAGATATAAAATGAATAGCAATTGGAATAAGTATACTGAATAAAAACCACAATAATAAGGGAGTGTGGAATGTGAGCACATAGTTTCCAAACTGCAATAGGAATTACCTCTTTTCCATGAGATTCATAAAAAGGTGGAGGTGGTTTGAAAAATGCGTATCCATCGGAAATTTGAAATAGGCAATCTGCTTTTCTTGAGCATGGGATCGAATTGCTTGTTCATGTTTTTCCATAAGGGTCATATATTCTTTCCCGATGGAACGGGTGTCTAGAGCTAATTCTCTTCCCGTTTCAGGTTCCTTAAAAACCATTTCTCCTCGTAATGGAAAATAAAGCTCCCAGGAAGTAAGGAGATGAAACAACACAAGCGGACAGCCCACTTGATGTAATTGGTGAAGGGAATGAAAAATTTCATCCAATTCAGCAAGAAAATCAGAAATCAGAATAACCCAGGGAGGGCGAACACGTATCTGTGGTATGAGTTGGGTGATCTGTTGGAATTGGGTTTGAGGTTTTCCTTGAATTAAGTCGAATGCATTTTCTGCGGCAAGCAAATGATTTTTATTGCGGGTTGAAGGGAGGATCGTGTGCAATGTGGTATCAAACGAATAAATGGAAACCTGATCCTGTTGATTGAGTAGCAGATACGCGAGGGTTGCAGCTAATTGTTTCATATAAAAAAATTTGTCTTCAGGTCCTTTGAACTCAGTTACTGACTGACTGGAATCTAACACAATAAAAAAGGATAGCTGTTTATGTTCCTCGAATTCTTTGACCATAAGTTTTCGTGTGCGAGCATAGATATTCCAATCCAAGTTCCGAATATCATCCCCAGGGGTATATTCCCTGTATTCTCTATATTCATGATATTTACCTTTTTGGATAGAAGCGTGAATACCCTGGGAGGATTGAATGGATGTATACGCCGGAGGTAAGGACCAGGTTGAGAATTTTTGGATGACTGCTCGGTCGATGTATTTCATAGGAGGTAAATCCAGCCAGAACGGAGGAATTCTCGAGAGTTCATGGTTAGAAAATAATGAAGAAGCCGAGGAGAAAAAAATTGTGTTGAGACTTATATTTTTTGCAGATGAATCTCATACTGATGAAACAAGTACAAAGTCATTGCGAACAACGAAGCAATCACTGTATAAAAAAGATTACTTCGGCGCTTCGCTTCTCGCAAAGACCCTTTCACCCTCTGAGGTTGTCTTAAATATTTTTGCATTACTTTGAGATTCATCCATTTTTTGCAAGGAGTTGATTACCCTTCTGTTTTTTGATATCTTAACCTTATGAGGGCTTTAATAATAGTTTGAGCTTGACCCGAAAAACAAACTTTTCTACATTCTAAATAGCCTTCATATCTACACATTATACGTAGATACGAGTTAGGAACACATCTTTCGAGGAGAACTAGTATGAAAAAGTTAATGGCGATCCTAAGCCTTGTAATTCTAAGTCTGATATTCGCTACGTTTGTCGTAGCTCAATCATCACTCGGTGGTCGCGCTTCTGGAAATCTTAGCATTTCTGTTGGTGCAGAAGCATCCGCAGAAGGTGAGGCAGAAGCATCCGCAGAAGGCGAAGCAGAAGCATCCGCAGAAGGCGAAGCAGAAGCATCCGCAGAAGGCGAAGCAGAAG
>CAYPZJ010000288.1:0-694 GCA_964414635.1 uncultured Spirochaetia bacterium | reverse complement strand
CATCCGCAGAAGGCGAAGGCGAAGCAACTGCCGAAGGTGAAGGCGAAGCAACTGCCGAAGGTGAAGCAGAAGCAACTGTCGAAGGTGAAGCAGAAGTTGGTGGTGAAGTTACCGTTGAAGGCGAACTAAACGTATCAACCGAGGGAGAAGGTGATCTTGAATTTGGTACCCGTGAAACAGATGATACCGAAACGGCTAATGCAGGTCCGGGGATTAATCGTGGTTTTTGTGGGTTTCAACTCGGTATGGGGTATGATGAAGTGAAAAGTAAATTGGGTGTAAACGGAAAAGATTCCTTCTATATGGAAGAAAATGCACCTTATTTCTTTATGCCACGCTATCTTGCTTATATTGAGACAGAAGATAATCGTTGGCAACACTTATACGGAGATTTGAAAACTTACTCAGAACAAATCCAAAAATATGGATGGTATTATGGGTATGAAAATTTTCGTTATGGTGTATCAAGAAATGATGAAGGAGTATGGGTTGTAGATAGTGCTGCTTCTGAAAAAATCGCCCGAATCAGCAGTCGGCGAGCATATTACCGAAACATCAAGACCATTCTTCTGGAAAATCGCTATGTAAACTTTAACCTCTGTAGCTTTGAAGGGAACTGGCGATCGGTTGAATTTTATTTGTTCAAGCGGAGCGGAGACGTAACAGTTGGTGCGTCGCCTGTTGCACGAGGTGA
>CAYPZJ010000287.1:0-6801 GCA_964414635.1 uncultured Spirochaetia bacterium | reverse complement strand
TTAGGCGAAGGAGACTCCGATATACTAGATGTTATGATGAAACAAATCGGACTATTGGTTATTCTTTTAGGTATTTTGATTCCATGGACTGCGATTGCTCAGCCCGATGCTACCCAGCGGGTGCAATATTTCACACAGTGGGATTTGAAGGAGCAAACCGGACCGGAAGAGCATGAAATCTATGACCAAAAGGATCGGCTTCTTCCAACCATGCGGGAATTATTTCGGGTTACGTATCGGCAGGATGAAACGCTATTCCGTGTAGATCACCTAAAGCTAGATCGAGGGATTCTAACCAGCTATGTGTATAACCAAACTGGAGCATATATCACCCATCGAGGAAGTTACCTTCGTACAGGTCCCCTATCAGGATTTCTGACAGATTCGTGGGATTTTAGTCAATTGGAATATTCAGATTTCTGGCTTCGTCATGGTTGGTTTCTAATCTATGAAGATGGGATTCCCATTCAGCGTAATTATTTCGAACGGGATATCCAGAAGGGGTGGGCATTGGATGGTATAACCGAAACCGAAGACGGAACACATACCGAAATCTATCTTTATTATAATCCGAACGGATTACCAATCTATAAATATGTATATCAGCGTGATCAGGATGGAATCATACGCTCCGTTTCAGGTTCTACACTCCAGGATTCTGCATGGATATCTGATAATCTTCCACCTACACCACCCCAGTTTCCGTTTAATCCACCGGGATCCATGGAAGAACCAGCAACCACAACAGAATAACTTCTCATACGATCATACATCCTTTCTTTACTAGAACAATTGAAAAAAACCAATGGTAAAATTATCAAAGAAAAAACGGTAGTCGTAATCTGGAGGCGGATTTAATGGGAATCCTACCTCGATTCGTAGATTCCCCTGATTAAACTGTGGGAACAACAAGTGGATACCAATACCCGTTGTGAAACGAGTATGTTGAAAAATATCGTCCCCTTTGCGGAAGATAGCGCTTCGACTGCGAGTTGGAGCAGCCATATCAATAAACAGAACCCCTCCGATATAGGTGGATAGCACATATAGCGGTAATGTACGGTACTCCACATTGCTGTATAAAACACGATAACCTTCAAAGTAATTAGCCCGATAGCCCCGTAAGATAACCATATTCGTTGCAACCATGGAATATGCTTCACGATTATTATAGTAAAATGGATTTCCACCAATATAAGTTTGAAAAGCCGAAGCGGTGGTTTGCATGTATCCCATTTGCACATTAAATCGTCCAATTCCCAACAAAGGGAAGTAATGACGCAGGTTAATGGTAAACCGTTTATTGATCGGGTTTTCATAACGGTTTTCTGGTACCACCAGCGAGTAGGTTAGACTCGCACGGAACATCGCATCCTTCCAATAAATATGTTGAAACACAGTAGAAAACCCATAGAATGTCTCTGTTGCATCCGACCCCAAATGCTTATCAGAATGATGGATCGCTAAATGGATATTAAACCCATAGGGAACATATTCGTTAATACCGTAAGTATAAAAATTGGTTAGCACTTTGTAATCGTAGCGGTATAAATCACCTGAAGTATAAAATTTCCAGTACAGACGATCCTGAGGTAATAGTCCATTGAATTCATGATGGGGACTAAAATCCGAGAAATTAAAATACACCCCATTTGTCAGATTGAATTTGAGGTGTTCCCCCCAGGAATGATTGTAATAGCCATTGAATTGGAATACCCGAGCTTTGTATATTATTGCAGGCTCTTGTTCAATATCTCCGGATTCTAACGAAGTGCTGCTTCCCAAATCCAGATAGTATTCATCCACCTGGCGAACAATGGTGTCAATAAAATTGGAGCGCCACCCCCCTCCATGTATATCTTTGATTGAATACAAAGGTCTATACATCCCGATCGCAGTGTCCCAACCCTGAAAATCCCAACGATGATCGAAATGAAACATCACTTCTCCATAAAACACCCAACGGCGTTTAAAAAAATTACGATCACTGAAACTGGCACCAAGGGAAAGTGATAAAAAGGTTTTAGGACGCCCGTCAGAATCGAGCAGATATTCTCCCGTATCCGGGTTCATCTCTTTCGTCGCTTTAACCAATTGATCTAACGAGATTTGCTTATTCATTCCAAGAAAGTTGTTCTCCTGTTGTGCCGCAATTACAATCCCTTCCCCGCCACCAAAAATTGGTACAGTAGGAAATTTTAAACTCCAAATATCCCGAGTGATGAGAAGAATATCCACCCCTTTTTCACCATGGGGACGAATGAAATACAAGACTTCAATAAATAATGAAGTCGCTTTTAGATTACGAATGGATTCCTCTACAAACCATGTTTCAAACAGGTCACCTTCAGTAAACTCCAAATAATTCCGTACAACACGTTCCTGAGTGACCACCCGCAGTTTATTTAGAAACAAAGGCCAGATATCCCCTTCCATCGCTACAGGATACCGCACGATTTGGATCTCATGAATGTGTTTTCCTTCGGCTTGTTCAGGGGTAAGACGTGGAGCCTCGGAGAAGAAGGACTGAATTGCTGGATCCGTTGGTTTAATAATATCTTCCGACGCCCCAAAGCTGGAAATTGGTAAATAGCATTGTATGAGGAGCATTCCTAAGACAACCGTTAGGTAAAAGAATATCCCTGGGGTAGGTGAGTATGCACAATTCATGGGGTTAATTCTGGATAGCTGAGGCTGTCTTGGATATCTTGAGGAATAGGATCAAACGCATGATCTTCCAAATAAGTGCGTAAAGTGGTATTTGCTTCAAGCAGTTGATAGATTTTGTGGATCGATGGTTGCACTCGTTTTAAAAAAGCGCGAATCTTTTCTTCTCGTACGCTCGGTTTCCATTTTGCCTTTTGTTCATTAAACTGCCGTATCGCTGCTTTGATCTCATGTACATGGGATTCAAAGTATCCATCAATGCTTTTCATCACTTTTTCAGGATCATCCTGGTAGGTTTCCAGTGCCAGGGCAATATAATTTAATGCTTGAATAATGGATTTATCCGATGCCTCCTCTGCACAGTAACTCCCACTAATCACCAGTAATACAAAAAGTAAAACCCCACCTGATTTCCATCTCCTCCCTAAACGAGTGCATGCGATCATGATTTGATTCCTTCTTTGGGTATATGATATTCAAGCAATCTTCAACCAAACCTCGTTGTCGAAATGATCCTGCGACTAAGTCGCTAGTTTTTTGCCAACTTTTTGTTCTACCGATTGAATCTTCGAATTCAGTCGATCCGTCTTTCCTTTTCGATAATCAATTTTAATACTCGTAGTGATCCGATTGCAATCAATTTTCATTTTTTGAAAGCACTGTTCAATCACTCCCATAACTTCAGCATACGTTCCTTCTAATACGGTTCCCATTGGATTTAAGCGATAGGGTATTCCACTGGTTTCGATAATCTCGAGCGATCGTGCGACATAGGTGCTTACGCTTTCCCCTTTATCTAATGGGGTCATACTGAATTCCACCAACACATTGCGTTCTTCCATGGTGTGCTCCCTTCTTTAATGTAGTCATTCTAACTCACAAACCCACCGTAGCAATCTCAAATTGATTGCGTATACACTATCTTAAACAGCGAGGCGGTACGCTATACGCTAACAAGTAGCAACACCTCCAATCCATCTTTTTGAGAGAGGATTATTTGTATAATATCATAAATTTACATAGGTCTCGCAAGACGTGCTTACGAGACCCGAATCAATACCAAACAATAACCCACTGAAATCAAACCGAGTAGGTACAATAAAATGAAGGAGGTTTATTAACGGACTGCTTCCCGTACAACTCGTTCCAATTCGCCTTCTGGTGGTTCCCCATACCAATAGCCTAAACAATTTCCTGATCCATCTAATACAAAGATCTGTGGCATCCCTTGGCGCCGGGGTTTGTTAGGAACATATTTCTGAAGAAAATAGAGAAGCAGGCGATTCACATCCGTTGTACCCCCATACGCAATCGGATAGTTTAAATCACTAATTCGATTTGCTTCATTCTGGGCTTGTTGGGCTTCCGCATTACTAGACAAGCGGCAGATACTAATCGCTTCCAAACCCTGGGAGTTAAGTTCATTATGTAAGGTTCGAATGCGACGAATGCTTGCTTGACACGAAGGACAGCGAGCCTTCCAAAAATCAACAATAACTATGTCATCATCAAAAGGGGAAAGATTTATAGCTGATCCACCTGGATTCATTAAATTTCTCAAATTTACTGATGGGAAATCATTTCCAGCGTAGGCTAGTACACCAGAGATAAGCAATGATCCCAAAATAACCAGCATTCCTATTCGTTTCATGTGATACTCCTTTTTTCTATTCGTTTGCGTGTGCCCGTTGGTCCCGATCGTAGCGCGTCACGATGATATCATTACAGATTAGATCCAACTAACTGTTCCAGTTCTCCATCTTGTGGAATGGATTCATTCCAGTGTTTAATAATACCACCCTGCCGATTAATTAGAAAAATTTGGGGGCAGCGTGGATTGGTTCGTATTTCACGGGAAGGATAACAGCATTCAAAAAATCCACTTAATAAATTCAGATTACTAAATCCAATCGGAAATTGGGGACGAATTACATTCACCACGTTCCGCATTGCATCCTGAGGGATGGTTTGTACATGCGTATGGGTTCCCAAGTAAATCCCAACGATTTTTAATCCCTGATCGTCGAATTCAGTATACAATTCATTTAATTTCCGTAACGCAAATTTACTTCCTCTGTTAAACTGCCAAAAAACTACGATAGAAACATGCCCCTCCAAATCATCACTTGAAATCGTATCGTCACCTAGATGTTGAACATTTCGTAATTCAAACTCGGGAATCTGTGAAAAGGATTGTGCTAAAACAGATCCGGCAAGTAAAACAAAGATGAGGATTATGCCCCATGTAACTGGTTTAAACATATATACCTCCTACCATCCGAGGGAATCCCTCGTCATAAATCAAGACCACTATAGTATATCTTAACACATTCGTTTACAAAAGCAATGAAGAAAGTTTATCTGCTGAATGCCGCATCTCGATTCCTACATGGCTGATTCTGCAAAACCAGGTTACTTTGTAAGTAACTTAAATCCACCCGAATCAAGAAACCAGGAAGCCGCTTTTTGTGCAACCCCAGCATTCCCTTGTTGAACCCATGTTTTGATGATTTCCCACGTTAGTTTAGGTTGGGACATAGGAAATGCGTGATCCATCTGCTCGCCAACAACTGATTGAACAGATGCCCCAGCTATCGATAAATCTTCGATTGAATTCTGAAGAGCTTTTGGGGTGATAAAAAAATCACCAGCAGCCGCTCCCTGTTTAGCTTCTACCTGATTCCCATTTAGCAGTAGGATTCGCGTTTGTTCCAGGCTTGTTTGATTAAATATTGGGGTTGGTTCCACGCCGTTAGACTGACCAAATCCTACATTAAACGTGTGCATCGCCCATCGAATATCAGCGAACGCTTTATAATTCATTGCTGCCCGAAGAAAATGAGAATAGGCTTCCGGTTCTTCTTCCGTCCAAGGAATTGACCAATTTAGCCAGCTAAGTTTCAGATGTTTTTCTAGTTCCGCCTGGGTTCGTGATTCTTTTAAAAGGGGTTTGATTTTGGGATCTGCTAGAAATTGTTTTTTCGAAGTAAAGTCAAAGAGCTTGGTTTGGCTGTTGCGGACTTGCACTCCCCGAGTTGGAATCCCCCCCAAGGAAATGAAATGGTGAAATGCTTCCGGTGATCGTACCATCAGATAATATAATGCCCCCATAGCACTTCCATATCCAATCAGATACAAGTTTGGTCCCATAAAGTCGGTATAGGAATCCAATAAATACGCGATTTCAGAACTCAGGTTCTCCATGGTTTGAAGGGGTTTTACGTACGCATTTTCTTGTGAACCCGGTAAATCCACGAAATAGAACGTAAATGTTTGTATATCTTGAATAGAAACATAATTACGAAGGGAATCAAAACAAGCTCGATCCATCCAGATATCATGAAAGAAGACCAATCGATAGGTTCCAGAACCCCATTTTTCTACGTAGATTTCATTTCCAGAGGGAGTAACCAGTTTGGTATGCAAATCCAGTGCTCCCACACGGTTAACATCCTGACATTTGCCAGTATAAAAATCACCGGCTTGCTGTGCATTACAACTGCCAAAGAGAATACTATAGATGAAGAATAGTATACCCATACTATAGTTTAAACTTTTAATCGTGCGTGTGATCATACGTACCTCATTGTGTGTCTGTTGATCTAGGATTTAGCGGAAGTACCAATCACTTTGTGATGGACAATGTGCCAGCCTTTCTATATTACGGAATGGATTCTTGGAATAAACCCATTCCATTATAATATATATAGTATATACCCAAACGTATCCGGCATATCTTTTTAATGGGAAATATTAGGGAACAAAAATGATTTGTCATCTTAATTGGGGCTATCCGAGATTTGTACAACAACCAATGGATGAATGGTATCAACTCTAGTTCTTACCAGTAGATATGCCGGAGAAAAAGACGCTGTTCCCTCTCATTGAGTGCATCCACATTTCGAATCAGATATCGATTTTCATCCGTATCTAAAAGCATTTTCCCTTTGGTACCATAATCCTGAGCACGATCCCCCTGCCAACGCATCATAAACTGCAAGGGACCACGATCTGTTTCCACATCAAATTCCAAATAGCTATTCAACACACGTATATTGTAAATTCCGCGAATTTCGTGGATAAAATAGCGTTTTTTTAACGAATCCCGTATTAATTTCTGACTTGACTCATCCC
>CAYPZJ010000286.1:0-6820 GCA_964414635.1 uncultured Spirochaetia bacterium | reverse complement strand
AATACATCCTCCTGCTCACAAAAAAAGAAAGATTGGACAGCCTGTTCATTCATCGATAGTGGGAATTACCATTTTTTGAACTTCTACCCCTTGATTATCAAATTAAGATGCATTATTTTATCTAGTATGGAATTGAGAGGTGCCTGCTCAATTAGGATCCCGTTTGACGAGCGTTGGTATCCGTATTGCTTATAACCTCTATAATATAGATCTAATTATATAGTTAAGGAGTGCCCCTATCATGGGAAAACGAAAGCAGCTGAAAGGTGCAAAGAAAAAAAACCGTATCCGACCTAAGAAACATAGCGGTAAGAACCAGAAACCCGCCGCAAAGAATGACGACCAAGAAGAATAGTTTATACAAAGAAAGCGGTGTGGATATCGACGCAGGAAACACCGCTGTTTCATTAATCCAAAAACATATTCGCTCCACGTTCACTTCCGGAGTGCTGGATAATTTCGGTAGCTTCTCCGGAGCCTTTGAATTTCCTACCCAAAATTTGTCCAATCCTCTGTTAATCTCCGGTACAGACGGAGTGGGTACCAAGTTAAAACTGGCAATTGAACAAGACAAACACGATACTATTGGAATCGATTTGGTTGCAATGTGCGCCAATGATATTTTAACCTGTGGTGCGCGTCCTCTCTTTTTTTTAGATTATATGGCACAAGGGAAACTTATTCCAGAACGTGTGGAACAGGTTGTAAAAGGAATTGCTGAGGGGTGTCGTCAATGTGGAGCTGCGTTGATCGGGGGTGAAACTGCAGAAATGCCGGATATGTATGCTGGTCAGGATTATGATTTAGCTGGTTTTATTGTAGGAGTGGTGGATAAACCTGCAATGATTACTGGTGAATCCATTGAAGCCGGGGATTGCATCGTGGGGATTGCATCATCTGGATTTCATAGTAATGGCTATTCATTAATTCGACAGATTTGCTTTAAACACCATACACTTACACTAGATTATCAACCAGATTTTGCAACCCAAACCCTGGGGAATCTTTTATTAACACCGACTCGAATATATGAACCCATCTTACGGAACGCGATTGAGACCGGATGTATCAAAGGGATGGCACATATCACCGGTGGTGGATTACTTGAAAACATACCCCGGGTGCTCCCCGACCATCTTACCATGGAATTTACTTCCTGGGAGCTACCCCCAATATTTCGATGGTTGCAGGAGTTAGGGCAGATTTCTAATGAAGAAATGCAACGCGTCTTCAATTTAGGATGGGGAATGGTACTAATTATTGCACCTAATCATGTGGATACCATCATCCAAGCAATATCAGAACCCGTGACACCGATTGGAACGATTGTTGCAAAACCCACGGCTTAATCAAGTGGAGCATATTAATACGTGTCTCCATATGCTATCTGATGCGAATGCGGTGCATAAACCGGTTTCAGTCTAATCCGGTTTAGTACTTGCTTTCGGGTTTATCCAAGCTGTTTGTATGCATCAAAACCTATCGAAAACAGAAAAACAACACTTTTTTGAACAAGCCAATAAGATACCTCAAGCTAATCGGTATTTTAATATTAGTGTACTTTGGATTGCCTATTTTCCATGGGTAATCCGGGCTTTATACTATCTACGCATACCGCATGAAGTGGTTTCCCTAATTTCCACATGTTTTGGCGTTCTAACCGCGTATTTTATTTGGGTTGCAGACGGCTATTTGTATTTTATAGCAGCTGCAATCAGTTTTCATCTAAAAGATATTTTCGATGCTTGTGATGGTTCGCTGGCTCGGTTGACCAAACGAGGGCATAGAATTGGAAGATTTTTCGATTCTCTTAGCGATTTTGTTACCATCACCCTTGTGTTCGCAGTAGTAACATATTTTGCTGCTTTTTGGGATCCATTCGGCACCCTTTGGTTTCAATCGTTTGAAGCATTTCGTTCACAAACAACCTGCTGGAATATGGTTTTTATAATCCTGGGAGGTGTTTCAATTCTATCGATTTTTCTACAGTGTTCGTATTTTAACTATTATCAGGTGAAGTATGTCCACTATTTAGAAGAAAACCGGCTTTTATCCCGTACCGATGAGACGATTACAGAGGCTGATAAACATATATTCCAGAACCGAGCGCTCCAAGGGATCCTCTTAGGATTACAATTCTTCTATAAAATTGTTTATGGATGGCAGGATCGGGTGATGGCTTGGTTGGACGCCCGTGCGAAAAAGTGGGCTGGGAATCCCCCTTCCCAGGATTGGTATCGATCCAACCCATTTTTAATTGCTAATTCCGCATTTGTATTTGGTACGCATATTTGGGTGATGATTCTCGCACTACTAATGGGAAATCCATTATGGAGCTTTGTGGTGATTGGTATTGCGATGAACCTGTATTGGTTGGTGGTGTATATCCTTCGGATAATACATTTCAGAAAGCAAACCGTGCAGAATGGATGATGCAGGCGTATTGTTCTTAACTTATTTTTTTAACACAACGTGATAGATTAAAGTTTCTGCATGGGGAGGAGCAAAGGTAAACCCATCAAATACATGTTGCTCATGAAAACCGACTGCTTCTGCCACAGAGACGACTTCATCAATATCGTGAATTCGTTGTAGGTGGACTTCCCGATAGACTTGCTGGTCTTCCAGATCAAAAAAATCCAAATTTGATTCCAAAATTCGGCTTTGTTTATTGTATTGGTTGGTCCAATTTAATGCAAAATGAGGTTGGGTTTCAAAAATAGGAAGGGTAAAATTTTGATAGATGTTTTCTTCGGAAGACAGATCAAAAAAAAGCAACCCACCCGGTCGAAGATTTTCATAGCATACCTGAAATTGTTGATTCAATTCTGTGTGGGATAGCAGATAATTAAAACTATCATTCAGAGAATACATAAAATCGGATGGGGATGGCAAACCCAGCTGGCGCATATCCATTTGAATCAATTCTGTTTGGTACGATGGTTTGATTCCCTTTTTGTGAATTTGCTTTAGCATATCGGAAGAAGAATCGATCCCAATAACATTGTATCCCTTATTTAGTAAAGGTATCAATACATTCCCTGTACCGCAAGCCAAATCCACCATAAGATGCGCATCAGGACAAAACCGTTTGCGTACCTTTAATAAGTATTTTACCCACTCTTTGTAATCAATATTTTGCATGACCCCATCGTAGTAACGAGCAAACAGGGTATAGGGAGGATGTGTTGATGCAATGGGAAATTGATTGTTACGAAAATTGCGGATGAGTTGGGATCGCCTAGCAAATCGCTTAAACAAGGGTGATCGTTATCCTCTCATTTTAATAATAGCCAGCGTTATTCCTGTGATAAAAAGTACAATGTTTGGAGACCAAGCTGCTAATGCAGCAGAAAGGATCTCTTCTTCAAACAGTACATTCGTTAGAATACGTAGACCAAACCAGAGTATAGCAATAATTATACAGAAAAGCAACCCCAACGATTTACCCAATCGACCTGAGAAAATACCAAGTGGAGCACTGATTAGCGTAAAAGCCAGACAAGCAAACGGAATAGCTACCTTAACATGGAACTCGTATTGGTAATGATTAAGCATGTCATCTCGTTTGGGACGATCCAAAGTCTGAATTCGGGTTTTTTGTGCCTCAATTTCTCGTTGTTGTCGTTTAAGTCGTCTAATAATATCATCCAAAGATAAGGTTGATTCTACGGTTTCTTCCTCTGATGTAGTCGGTTTTACAGATGGAATTTCAGTATCCTGTGCATTTATAATCTGCTCTGCAGCCTGTCGTTGTTCTTCTGAGGGCATCCCTTGAGTGGCTCCCTGACGAATCATCTCTAATGCTTGATTGGTCGGACTCTGGTCCGTTCGACGGGTGGGTTCTTCTTTTTCAGAAGATGAATCCCGGTTCGACTTATGTTCTTCATTCTTATCCTTGCCCGGTCCTGTATTATCTTCTGGGGATCCCTGCTCACTGGCTTCCGAATCATACCCATCAACTTCCTCTGCTTGTTCGTCTGGTTGTATAGAATTCCCCTGATTCGGTGGTTCCTCCGGCGGTGCTCGTGAGGGGTCCTCCTCATTTGGAACAGCACCTTGTGGGATAACTTCCTCAGGAACAGGAGGTTTAGTTGGGTGGGTCGAAGGCTCATTCTTTGGATGGGAGGGTGGAGGAGTCACTTCTTCTTCAAGAAAGGGAGGTTGGGAGTAGTCCGGGAAGTTCCCTTCGATGTTATAATAGCGCTGTTCAAGATCGCGTAATTCCACCATTTTATGCGCCAGCTCGTTTATTTGTCCTAGTTTCGCAAATAAATTTTCATTCTTCTTCTCTTGGATCTTCTGCCATAAATAAGTAATTGCCCAGCTTTTTGTGTTAAATGGGTCAAAATCCTGCTTCCTTCGCTGGTCGGGGATATAAATCGTTAACTCTTCATTTGTTTTTTCCCAAAATCCTTCTTCATCTTTTTTGTTCAGGGGATTGTAATGCCAGCGTTGTGTCGTCGTCTGTTCGAGATGCAAAGGAAAGGCATTCTTGTCTTTGTCTTTCTCCCCAAACCGACCGGATCGTGCCATAATCATTTTATTATTCTGTTTATCAATGATCCGGATCATTTCCATACTCCGGTCTTTATGATTTACCAGATCTACCTGTACAATATAATCCACACGAGAAAGGGAGGATTCTGCCATCAATATCAGTGTCGGATCCACCTGCATAATTTCCCGATAGGTTTTCACGTAGTTGCGATTCCCCCAAGGGACAACCCATTCCACAAATGCCAAATGACTTAACGTGATAACAATCCCAAAAATAAAAGTGGGAACAAAAATACGAAGCAAACTCATCCCACACGCACGCATCGCAGTAATCTCTTCATCCCCAGATAAACGAGAAATTGCCATTAGCGTCCCAACCATTACTCCTAACGGGATTGTTAACTGCGTGGTAAACGGGATTGTATACAAAAATAGCTGCATAATATCTTCCAGCGGTACATGATCCCGAACATGCATATCCACAAGGCGAAATACTTGTTGTGCAAGCATAATCACCTCGAAGAAGGCAACCCCAACGATAAACCAGGGAAGGATTTCTTTAACTATATACCGCTGAATGATCCACATACATTATCTTAAACACGGTTGGTGTTATTTTATCATTGATTTTTATGAAAATAGATCGGTTTATGATTAGGAAAGTGGACACCGTAAGGATAGGAGCGATGATTCTAAATAATCAATAACACAGTGAACCGATCGAATCATCCAGATTTATAATCCCGCTAATTCGGGCGGTAACCAATCCCGCACCATATCTAAAATTACAATCAAGGACGTGGTGGATATGGCGAGTAGTAGCACAATGATTACAAAGAGCAAACCTAATTCTACTAATTTGGGGATTAAAACCAAAACAAACGCATCGGTGTAAAAATGTGTCTTAAATAATCGATAAAAACTCATCCGATACAAAGCACTAATGACCCAACAAGCAACATAACCGACAATTAAAAAGAGCGCCTGAGCTTGACTTATTTCCATAAAAATGGGGATTTCAGATAACTCAAACAAATACAGGATGCTCATCACCAGGATACAATAGGCGGGTAAAAACAGATACGGGAAATAGGAAAACCCATATAACATGTAAATTTTTTGTGTTTGAGGATGGTATTCTTCTCGCGGACGTTGGAACAGCAATACAATACTGCTTTTAATAAAAACCCAGCTCGCATTATAGAAAAATAATGCTAATCCCAAAACAAATAGAAGTTCCACCGCTAGAACCTGACTTAAATTAAAAATAAGTGCAAGCGCTACAACTTCTGCCACGGTTTTTAAAAAAACAAGAATGATGGAATTGGATAGGGCATTAGGCGCTTCTAGAAACCCATAACGAATCCACTCTTCTTTGTAGTTTACAAAATGAAATAGATTTGAGAAAAACGTATTCATATCCTATCCTGAAACACATCCACTTCCATCAATTTACGGGTGGATCTGCCTTGGGTATGGTAGCTTTATCCTGACCATTGTCGTTATATTCCATCCGTGCAATATCAACTACCTTATCTGGTGGTTTCACTTTCACCACACGAAGTCCGCTGGCGGTTCGTCCATAGGTGTTGACTTCACTTACTGCAACACGTATCACCATACCTTTTTCGGTGATCACAATTACTTCATCATGGTGATTTACCATCAATGTATTCACAACTGTACCTGTTTTGGCTGTGGTTTTAATATAAATCTGCCCACCTGTTCCACGTCCGTGGGGTTTAAAATGGGTAAATTCCACAGTCTTGCCAAATCCATACGTGGTAATCGGCATCAGCAGGTGCTGCTCTTCCACCTTGATCATGGATAACAGTTCGTCTCCTTCTCGGAGCTTCATTCCTCGTACGCCTCGCGCCGTACGTCCCATCGCTCGGACTTGCTTTTCATGAACACGTAATGCGTACCCATTTTTAGTAAGGAACATAACCTCATCATTACCCGTCGTTAATAGTACTGAACGGATTTCATCTTCGGGATCTAAATTCACGGCTCGGATACCCCGAATACGAGCGCGACCAAACAGTTCGATGGCTGTTTTCTTTACAACGCCATGTTTGGTTGCGATCATAACATGATTTCCCTTTTCCAAATCACGTACATTTAAGAACGCACATGTTTCTTCATCGGGATCCAGGTTTAGAATCAATTTCAGGCTTTTACCCCGGGCTTGACGACTGGCTTCTGGTATCTGATACACTTTAACAAAAAAGCATCTTCCTTTATTGGTAAAGAAAAGTAAATGATCATGCGTTGATGCACTGACGATGCTTCGGATAAGATCATCATGGCGCGTTCCACC
>CAYPZJ010000285.1:0-6904 GCA_964414635.1 uncultured Spirochaetia bacterium | reverse complement strand
AGCATGATTGATATCCTTATTCCCCTTTCATGTAATTGATCGCAAATGGAAATCGGGTTATCGATGGTTGAAGACGCTGTCCAACGATGATTTTGTCAGAATGTGAAAGGTAGAGGGGGGTGTCACTTAACGCATGCTCCCACTTATTTTTACGCAATAACCCACCCAACTACAAGACCAATAAACCTGAATCTAAAATAGTGCCCACGAAATTACCGTGACAAACTCAGAATATTTAAGTATATTAAGCAAAGTTGATAGCTTTGATATACGGATAGTGATATATTAAGCTGAAGTGGAATGTGAGGCTTGGTTTGTTCCAAACGGCTTCTGAAAAAGATAGCATTCCCCTTCAATAGAGTATGCAAGAAAAAGCAGCCTATCGAAGTATTAGAGATATAAGCAAGAATTGATAGTACGATGAGGTGTGTATGAAACTATGGTCTACATCCTTTAAAAAAGAAAATTTGCTACCTTACATTACCGATATGAGCCAGATTTGCCCGGTACGATCCTATACATTTACGGATGGGATGGCACGGGGGATGCGAGTGATAGAAGTAGATACGGGGAGTGGCTTTCGGTTTACCGTACTACCCGATCGTTCGATGGGGATTAGTCATGCTTCCTTTAATGGTAAAACCATTGGATGGATGAGCCCTACATTAGAAACCCATCCTGCGCACTACAAAAATAAGGGTGATGATTGGTTGGAAACCTTTTATGGGGGGTTATTGACCATGGGAGGCTTAATGAGTATAGGTAAGGCTTCCATGGATGGGGATGAACATTTGGGATTACATGGACGGATTTCTGCCTTGGCAGCCAACGATGTTCAGATCCATCGAACTTGGAAGGGGGAGCACTATATAATCAAGCTTTCCGGTTGGATGCGGGAAGCTAAACTATATCAACCGACGTTAACCCTTCACCGTACGATTCAATGCCAAGCAGGTTCTTCCACACTACGGATTCAAGACACTTTAACAAACATGAGCTACAGAAGAAGTCCATGGATGCTTTTATATCATTTTAATTTTGGGTTTCCGTTATTATCACCGGAAAGCATTCTCCAAATTGACCATGAGGATATGGAACCACTGGACGAAGTAGCCCAACACGATATTACATCCTGGAATATTATCCAGGAACCACAGCTAAAATATCAGCAACGTTGTTATTTGCATCGGTTGCGCGATCAGGGGGATGGTTATGGTTGTCTTACGCTATTTAATCCGAGTTTGGAAGGTGGGTTTGGGATTCAAATGCGCGTAAAACTTGATACGCTTCCTATCTTGACTCAATGGAAGAATCTAATGGCAGGAGAATATGTTATGGGACTAGAACCTAGTAATGTGCCGCTTGAACCACGTGGGGAAAGTCGCACCAAAGGTCGTTTAACGTATTTAGAACCCTGGGAAGAACGATCTATGGAAATCGAGCTTTCCATAGTTACTTCGGTATAGCATAGATCCCTACCACAGATAATAGAGGGGTCCGTTGCGAGTTCAAACTATCCCACATCCTACAATGGTTAAATGACTCTGTTTTTATTCACCACCATAATCCCGCCGTTGTCGACGTTCCCATCCTTTTCGAGCAGAATTACCATGGGATGACAGATCGATAATTACCGAAAGAACCATCAGTAAGATAGGAACAAACGTCCATTCACCCAAATACCATTGCTGCACTGCGCTGTACCACAACGTTGACAATGGTAGGAAAATAAATCCCAGGACAGGTAAGATCCAGTGTTCAAACACACCATCAAACCAGCTGGTAAAAAACCATAGGATTAGAATAGTGAGTCTTGGTAACAATAATCCAAGGATTACAAAGAAACAGGGCATGTTATTCCTCCGGAGGATATACTTCCATTAGCTCGATATCAAAAAGAAGATAGGCATTAGGAGGGATGACCCCACCTGCTCCCTGCGATCCATAAGCCAATTCGGGAGGGATAATCAGGAGACGTTTTCCCCCTTTATGCATGCCCATAAGCCCTTCTTCCATGCCTGGGATCAGCTGTCCTCTCCCTACTTGAAGTCGAAGCGGTTGATTCCGTTTAACCGAATTATCAAATTCCTGCCCATTGAGCAGCAATCCAGCATAATGGAACACTACCTCCGATCCTTGTGCAGGTTGAATTCCTTCACCTACACGGAGATCCCGGTACATCAATCCAGAAGGTAACGTAATCAAATCCGTCCATTTCGCTTTTATATCCGCCAGAACGGTTTCCTGTTCCTGTTGGAATGAATCCGACGTATCAGAATCGGTTTGAGCTACCAATTCATCAAATCGTGTTTGGGAAATATCAAAGTGTTGGGCATCCTCTCCCACACGAATCACCTCGATGGACTCGATCCGATCCCCTTGTTCGATGGAATCCACCACGTCTTGTCCGCGAACGACATGTCCGAAAACGCTGTGTTTATTATCAAGCCAGGGTGTTGGTACATGGGTAATGAAGAATTGGCTTCCATTGGTGTTGGGACCGCTGTTCGCCATAGAAAGAATACCAGGTCGGTCATGTATTAATTCCGGGTGAAACTCATCCGGAAATGAATATCCGGGTCCTCCAGTGCCATTCCCCAAGGGATCTCCCCCTTGAATCATGAAATCATCGATTACACGATGAAAGGTGAGTCCATCGTAAAACGGTTGTCCCGATCGTGTTTGTGTATCCAACTGACCTTGTGCTAGTCCAATAAAGTTTAAAACAGTTAATGGGGTTCGTTCATACTCTAGATAAAGCAAAATTTGCCCCTTGTTCGTATTCATTTCTGCATAAATTCCTGGTTCCAAATCGGCTACCTCGCTATTCGAAAAAATTGGAGTGGTAAAAACCACCATCCCCATGATTGCAATCATGGAAAAAAGTTGCCATTTTAATTGACGTGTGGATAAAAAAAACATAGGGTCCTCCCTTACGAAAGGGGTGCAATTGATTTCATATATTGGGCATAATGGGGGATCGCTTGCTCTGGTTCTTCGATATCTGGATGCCAGCGTTTTTCCCATTCATAGGCTAAATACCCTTTATACCCCCCATCAATTAAACACCGCATGATATCTTTTAACGGCACATCACCGGATCCCATAAGGGTCAATTTATATTTATTTTCCATAGGATTTGTTAGCGCAGAATCTTTCCAGTGGGTGTATTTTACCCATTTCCCAATCTTACCCCATGTGTAAAACGGATCCTCACCATGGAAACGGAATGGATGATGTACATCCCATAATATACCCACATTGGTAGCCGTTACCTTTTCAAAAATCGGTTTTAATGAATCTGAGCGGATGAAATCATCATGGGTTTCTACAACCAATTCCACGTTACTAGCACGCGCACGTTCCGCCATCTGCTCCAAATTTTCCAATGCAACTTGTTGGGCTTGTTCTCGGGGTGTATCTTCAATACGCCCTCCGAAAATACGAATGTACCGTGCTCTGAATACAGAACACAGTTCTAAATATTCCTCCAACTCAATAAGATTGGTACGCTTTTTTTCTTCGGTGTTGTAGAACATGGTTACCGAAGAGGAAAAGCAGGGTACTTCTAATCCGGCATCGGTGATTTTTTGTAAGGTTTCATTTCGTTTTGAAGAAAATTCCGGACACGAATATACATTCATTTCATCCAGATATCCACGAAAATCAATGCCATGATAACCATATTTCTGAGCATAGCTGATTATCGTATCCAAATCCCACTTCGGGCAGCTTAATGTTGTAAATGATAATTTCATAGGTACACTCCAGCTTGTACGCTTTGTTATAGGTTTAAATAGTCTGCAAGATAATGTGAATTGGGGGGTACCATCTGGGTTATTCCCCCATTCCAGTAACGGCTACATGAGTGAGTATAATCAAATGCAGGTGGATCTTCAAGGGTTGTGCACCCTGCTTGCATGGACGTTTTTTCTTCAACCAGACCTCTTATTATATTTTAGCAAGAAGAGGTACTATCATGGCAAATCCTGATCACGACTCATACAATCCCTCCTCACGCTTTATCCAAGACGTGTTTCGCTTTTTTTCACAACCCAATTGGCACCGAATGCTTAGCGATGTGATTCAATATTTCTTTGAAAACACCCTGGCACAAAGATGTCTTTTATTTCTACGAATTGAAGATGAGCTTCGTCTAAGTGCATATGTGAGTAGTGATGATATTTCCCATATTCGTTTCCCGGATACTCCGCTTGTTGATGTGATGAATATCTGTACGGCATTGGTACATGTGGTTGATGGAACCAAACGCTCCATTTTTTTAAATGGTAAAACCCGCCAGACTACATTGCAAAACGATAGCTACCTCCGTACTCATCCCAATCTATCTGCGTTATGTCTGAATTTAGGAACCCCAGAATCCGTGGGGATTGTATATTTAGAACATGAGAATTCTCTGAATGCGTTTTCTGAAGACGATCTAAAAACGATGGATCCCTACTTACCCTTTATTTCCTTGAGTTTGTGGAATCGGGTGCAGCAACGTTGCAGCGAACTTGCATGCGAACGGATACAAGATAAACTAGCTGAAAAGGATGTGGAACTTAAAGATAAGAATATCCAACTGGAACGAGCACTGAAGCAAATGCAACGCCAACCCCATTCTCTGGATGCGGATAATTCGACTTCAGAAACTGTACGCCGCTATGCTTCCAAGATTTATGGGATTGTTCAAAAACCACTGAAATCCTTTGCAGATAATGTGGGTGATCTATCGGTTGAATTAGCAAACGAAGTGAAAGCGTTGAAAAAGCAACGGGATTCGTTGGAAGATGAGGTGCAAAAGCGGACCAAAGAATTGGAAGAGAAAAATGTTAAACTGGAAACCACACTAAACCAACTGAGTGTGAAGAATGTGGAATTGGAAAAAACACTAGAGGAATTACACAATAAAAATGTGGAATTAGAAAGTACGTTGAAGCGGGTGAAGGTAATGCAACGTCAGATTGTGATGCAAGAAAAGATGGCTTCATTGGGACAGCTGACTGCCGGGATTGCCCATGAGATAAAGAATCCATTAAATTTTATTAATAACTTCTCGGATGTAGCTTCGGAAATTGTGGATGATATAAAGGTTCTAATCAAACAGGTAAATGAGTCTGATTCCAATTTGGATGATTCGGAACTCATTGAGTTGTTTAGTAGTTTGGAACAAAATTTGGAGAAGATAAACCAGCATGGTAAACGGGCGGATTCCATTATTCGTAGCATGATGCTCCATGCGAGTGGGAAACCCAGTCAACCCGAGGAAGTGAATGTGAATAATCTACTAGAAGAAGCAATCAACTTAAGTTATCACAGCATGCGTGCCAAAGATAGTTCTTTTAATACCCGTATTGAAAAAGAATTTGCTCCTTCTTTACCACTGATTGAGGGAGTTCCTCAGAATCTTCAACGAGTATTCATTAATATTCTCACAAATGCCTGTCAATCACTTATGTTGAAAACCGCTGCCTCTGATGAAACATATGAACCAACTTTGCGGGTGACTACAAAAGCGATCGGGACGAAAGTTGCGGTTCGTATTTGGGATAATGGAATAGGGATCTCCCGAGAGATTATGGATCATATTTTCCAACCTTTTTTTACGACCAAACCCACCGGTGAGGGGATTGGACTGGGATTATCGATGAGTTATGACATCATTGTGGATGAACATCGGGGGAAAATCTCCGTTGATTCGGAGGAAGGCAAATATTGCGAGTTTACGATAGTTTTATAGCTAGGGTTGTGGCAAAAACTAGCGTTGATTTTGTAGGAACTGACGCGTTCGTTGAATAAGTCGATTGATGATTTCGGAAGTGTGTTGGAAACTGAGGTAAGCAGCGCGATTGGGTGAAGGTGGAAAGAGCATTCCATGTGTCATCATCCACTGGAGCCAGTTTTGAAATAGCGCTTGATCCTGGTGATGGGAGATGTCTTCAAGGGTATGGGGAATATGAGGAGTAAAATGAAAGGAGAACATCGTCCCGAAGGTGCTTATCGGAAATACAGTTCCTAGCTGTTTTTGCAAACGATCGGTGAATTGATTCAATCGGGTGTAGTGCTCGGTGTGCTGACGCAAATAGTGCAGGGTCTCATATCCTGCAATCATACTGATCGGATTCCCAGAAAACGTGCCGCCTTGATATACTGTGCCTGTTGGATAGAGGGTGTCCATGATTTCTTTTCTCCCACCAAACGCTCCCAAGGGGAATCCTCCCCCAATTATTTTTCCAAGCACAATCATATCAGGTGATATGCCAAGTTGCTCTGCGTAACTACCAAACTGAGTACGGAATCCAGTAATGACTTCATCATAAATGAGCAGAATCCCCTTTTCAGCACACCAATGTGCTAACTGCTCATGGAACGCTTCGATCGGATGTATTATCCCCATATTTGCGGCTACAGGTTCAGCAACAATACAAGCGAATTCACTACCTTGCGCATGTAACATCTCACTCATTTTTTCCAGATTATTATAAGGAAGAATATCGAACGTTTTTCCTTGGCATTCTTCCATCGCTAACGCGTAACCATGATACCCGACATCAAAAAAACCAACCCGATTTCGTTTGGTATACGCTTTTGCAAGGCGAATACAATTTAATACCGCTTCTGTTCCCGAATTGACAAAACGGATTCGTTCTATACAGGGGATTGCTTGAATAAGCAATTCTGCTAGTCGGTTCTCGTGAGCGGTGGGCAAGGACAACAGAGAGCCTCGTGAGATACCGTTTTTAATCTTTTTTGTGATTGCAGGATGAGCATGACCAAGAATCAGCGGACCTTGTCCCAGCACAAAATCTGTATAACGGTTCCCATCGTAATCATAGATATAGCACCCTTTCCCTCGTTTCCCGAAAACCTGTGGGAGATCCATCTGTCCATACCATCGGCT
>CAYPZJ010000284.1:1752-6909 GCA_964414635.1 uncultured Spirochaetia bacterium | reverse complement strand
ACTGTTCTTCTATTTGAAGACCAAACACAGCACCCAAATCCTTCCCGGATGCAGAAAACTGTGCTGCAACATAAACCATTAGACTAAGAAAAATAATCGTTACAGCTATAGACCGTAACCCATGATTTCGATCTCCAATAATATCTGCTATATAGTCAGGAAGAGTAATCGACGATCTCTCCTTAGAAAATTGTCGCATTCGCTTAGCAAGAAACGTCCAATTAATTACATACCCAAATAAACATCCAGGTAAAAACCACCAAGCTGAAATACCTTCCATATAAACAAGTCCGACAGCACCCAAAACCAACCATCCTGATTCAGAACTTGCTGTTGATGAAATAGAAGCCAACCATGGACCTATGGTTCGACCTCCAAGAAAATATTCTGATGAATTTTTATTATACTTGGAGGTGACAAATCCAATGACAATCATTACAAGAACATAAGCAGCTATTATTATCAACACGGTTAAAAGATCAATTTGCTGTGAAATTTGCTGGATAGGTTTTTCTACAGAATTCATACATGAATACTCCAAACAAAATCAACGTTTAAGAAGATAGAAGGTAGAAAAACAACCTGGTTTTATTTAAAGGGTAGGAGTCCTACTCCAAATTTGATAAAGAATGCAATCCCACCAAGTGAAACTTTTTGGATTTTTCCTAGTTGTCCACAAATTTCCAATCGGATGGGGAAACTTAATTTATTAAATGGTTTCAGGACTATTTGATAATATGCACCGATGTGACTACTAATCCCAGAGCTTAATGATTGATCTGTAGTATGCGTTTGATAATTTTCTGTAGACAACGAAACCGTGGAAAAACCGATTAGAGCAAGTGCACCAAGTTCACTACCTAATTTCCCAAGTGGGATTGATAATCCAACTCCGCCCCCTACCATTAGGTTTAAAGATAAACCAAGGGTTGATAGCGCATAGGGTTGTTGGTCTGGATTATTATCGGGATCTGCCTGCGCAGCATCATACAAGGGCATTTCTTTTCCTATCCCTCCAATACTAAACGATCCTGCAGCAAAAATGCTTAATTTGTTTTTCATTAAAGAAAGAAAGGCAAATTGTCCCGAAAGTGCAAAACCTACGCTCGGTGCAAATCTAAAATCCTTTCCAAAAACTCCATCTACTTTCGTAACAATCTCGTCTGCATCTATTGTAAATTTTTGTCCAGAAGTGAGAATCACCCCTCCTAGAATTTGTAGCCGCTTTGCGGTTTCTCCAACATCATGAATGTCCTCAACCTCTGCTTCCGGTTGTACTTGTACCTGTGCAGGAATCGAACCATACGATGGTGACATAGAATCATCTGCTGGTTCGTTTGATTGTTCTGGTTGTTCTGTTATGGAGGCATCGGGTGGAGGGCCTAATTCAATTGGAGGGGGTGCATCAGAGGAAGACGCTTCCATATTCTCCGCTCTAAAAACGTTTTTTATCGCCTCATCCAATCTTGTAAGTATTTCCTCTTCTAAGAATTGAATACTATCGGCAACCACTTCCTCATCAATTATAAAGTCGTCTTGTGAATAGTCATACAAAGCCAATCGAAGTATCCATTCTTCATCTTGCTGATAATAATCGACCACTAAAAACATATCCAAATCCAAAAAATCACATACATCGGTAAGAAATTGGTGATTAAAGAGTATATCCATATCATAAGAGAATTCATCAAACCCCTCTTGAGTTTCATCCGGTGGAATAAAGCGTATTCCCTCAACTCGCTCCAACGAATCAAGAATTTGATCTTCCAAGGAATGGATCGGTTCCGTATTTCCCCATTCAAAATAGAAACCGGTATATAATTTCTCTTGTGCAATTAGGGTGATGGGAAAAGCGAGTATTAGTACCACATAGATGACTAGTTTATTCATAATCTTCCTCATTATAAGAAAAACACTCCAGTATTATAATAATGAAAACCGAACGAACTGCCAATCCTGTATAGAAAGGGTGCGATTTCATTTATTTTTAGATTCCAAATTGCGATGTATTCACGTTTATATTAAGTGTCACAAAACCTATAAAAGCAATCACTACAACAAATATTAGTAATTTGTAGGGAGTAGGCTTACTCGTAATATATACTAAGAATTTCTGATTTTGGCCCGTTGACAAAAGAATTCCCGATTTTCTGGCTCTGAAAACAAATTCAACTGTAGGTCAATGGTTGTTTTGATATATAGGATATACAATAGATAGTATGGAAAGCCGAGGATATTTTCTTACAGAATACGATCGAGACGTTCTTCGTGATCTTCACCACAGTCAGCATGACAAACGCCTTGCAGATCGGATCAAATGTATTTTCTGCCTGGATCAGGGATTGACTATTGAACAATCCGCTACATTGCTGCTTTTAAGTCCCCGTCAGGTAAAACGGCTAAGCGGCTATATTTGGATAAAGGGGTTGACGGATTGATAGAACTTGCCTTTCGTGGTAGTCAAGCACGACTTACTGAAAAAGAAGAGGAAGAAGTAAAGTCTTATCTACGCACTCATCTTGTTCAAAGTTCTAAAGAACTGGTCGGCTATATCCAGAATTATTATGGCAAGACTTATACCGAACAGGGGTTGGTTCAAACCTTGAAACGTTGGGGTTTTGTTTACAAAAAAACACGTGCTGTCCCTTCTAAATGTGATCCTGAAGCACAACGTCTTTTTGTAAAAGAATATGACAAGATTAAATCAGGACTTGGACCGACCGATCGTATGTGCTTTATGGATGGCGTGCATCCCAGTCACAACAGTAAACCAAGTTGGGGCTGGATTGAAAAAGGGAAGGAACGGCAAATCAAAACCAATACAGGGCGTAAGCGTGTAAATATAAATGGCATCTACTGTCCTGAGGATCATGAGGTTGTTTTTCGTGAGGAAGAGCGTATAAATGCCGATGCCACAATAGCCTTACTTTCAGATTTAGAGTCCAGGCATCAAGATGATGGGTTGTTGTTTGTATTTCACGATCGAGCCCGGTACTATTACAATCAAAAGGTCTGGGACTGGGTGGAGAATGTATCGGAACATATAGTGCAGATCCCTTTGCCCACGTACTCACCGAATCTGAATTTGATTGAACGGTTATGGAGGTTATTAAATAAACGAGTAATCCGGGGAAAGTATTATGAAAAGTTTGAAGAGTTCAGGAGGGCTTTTTTAGCCTTTCTTGACGAAGGCTTGCTCAGTTTAACCGATGAACTGAGCCGCTTGATGGTAGAGCGTTTCCAAATAGTTGGTGAAAATACTTAGTAGAGATTTTCTCACTTATACAGCACAGTGGAAGTGTACCATTGGGCAAAACAAATCATTTTGTGTATATTTTATCTTGTTGAGATGAAACAACTCGCTTATGGAGGTTGGTATGCCTTTAGTGTATATATCCCTTTTTGTTTCTTTGTTATTCACAAACCCCTTCTCAGATAATTTGGGAGGGGCTATTAAGGTAACGAATACTGCTGAATTTCTACGTGCGATTGCATCCAATGCAACAATATATTTAAAAAGTGGCACATACGATTTGACCGAATATAGTACCACAGAGGAATTCAAGGATTTATTCCGCGGCGATGCGCTAACCATTTCAGGAATTCATGATCTGAAAATAATCGGCGATGGAAAAGAAAATACCCAGATTATCACCAATCAAACTTCCGCTTTTGTAATGTCATTGGTACAGGTTACAGACGTGGAACTGAATCATATTACACTCGGACATGATCCCGATGTGGGATATTGTTCAGGTGGGGTTATCTATTTGGAGCGCGCTGATTCTGTGAAGTTGAAAAATTTGCATTTATTTGGAAGTGGAGTAACGGGTCTACAGATCTATCGGGTAGAGCAGCTTGACTGTACGAACCTTAGTATTTCGGATTGTTCCGATGCTTTGCTTTATATTGATGAAAGTGATACTATTTCATTTCGATCCTGTCAATTCACAACTAGTGCTCCCCTTATAAATATCACAAGTAGTGAACACGTCGCGTTTGAATATGTTACCATAGAATCCAATCACTATGAAGAGTATAGTGAGGGATATCTTTTCTCAATTTACGAAGCTGAACATATTGTCATTTCAGATAGTTTGATTCAGGGGAATTCAATTCGAGGGTTAAGTAACACTTTTCAACCAATTCAGCTGATTGATACCATTATTCGTGATAATACCTTTCAAAAACAGGTTAGGATGGCTGCTATTGGGGTGTTTCATGGAGATGAAGCGTCCATTCGTACTGGTGAACAATGGTTTGGTATTTTTCGTAATGAAGACCGATATCATGGACGTTTTGTTGATGTATCGGTAACCTATGTAAATGATCCAATCCTTGACCAAGAAGGCGAAGCTACCGGTATTGAAATAAGCCTTCCCCAAGAGACGGAGCAACCGTTGCTAATTCTATACGATGATTATGGAACCCTCGATTTTGATTCTTTTGAGACCGCAGCTATAGAACACATTTCTTCATATCCATCTGACTTAATCCAAGCTAATCCGTATCTACAATATAGACCAATTAATTTTATTCTTCCAGGTGATTTCATACGTCTCACTCTAAACAGTAACAAAACCTACTCCTTATGCTCGTCAGGACAATGGACCATCCCTTTTGAAGAATCCGAGCAAGATTCAGGTGGATTTGGTTTTTATTCCCTCCATCTACTAGATCACCATTATTCCAATGCGCAATATCTCAAATCTCAGATAATCTACTATGATGGATTTCATATTGGCGAAGGCGCACCCTATCTTGTATGGGCTGGAGATCTAGATGGGGACAAAAAACTGGATTTGATTTTAGATACTCCCACACATTATAATGTAGGGATTGCGTTTAGCTTGTACCTTTCTACCCAAGCAAATGAAGGCGAACTGCTTGGATATGTAACAGGGTTTAGTTCAGTTGGTTGCTAGAAAACAACGAGCTATCATGAATATTATGTCTGACCGATTGATTACCTTATCGTCCAAAGATGTACTTATCTCATCTTTACATCACCTATTGAGTGATTTTTATAGGTCTCCAAATCAATTATATACGATTGTTTTTATCAATTATTCTGTCCCCTTGCAGATAACTTAGCAAAAAGATCTGTCCCCTTGCAGATAACTTAGCAAAAAGATCTGTCCCCTTGCAGATAACTTA
>CAYPZJ010000284.1:0-1652 GCA_964414635.1 uncultured Spirochaetia bacterium | reverse complement strand
GCAAAAAGATCTGTCCCTTTGCAGTAACTTAACAAAAAGATCTGTCCCTTTGCAGATAACTTGCATGAAAAGGGGGCAATATTTCTTTAAATACAACAGAATTTTGTCCTATAGTGAATGGTCTGAATTATTTACGTCCTTTTTGTGTGAGGGTGCTTAGGAAACGTAAGCTGGCAAAAATAATTCAGGCTTTTGGAAAAATTGCCAACCGTTTTGGAAATTCTGCCATCTCAAATCATACTGGATCTGTTATACTGTATTTTAGTGTGCCCTTTAACCTCCTCTCTTTTAGGTAAATGCCAAGAGAGGCGGGGGAATTAGTTTAAGGTTTACCATACAAGTATTGTTGGTAAATCCATCCCTCTCCCTTTATTCGTTGAATAGAGGGAGGGGGTTAAAGGGTACTTTCTTCACGCGGCGAGCACTCACTTAAATCATCCACCGACCTGTTATAAGAGATCCTGTTACGACGCTGTCCCCAGTATTTTTATATTTACCAATAGGAAATGAAGGAAGCTAATCCATAATTATTGATTACTAATTAGGGGCTACCAGAAGGGAATTCTCATTCGTTGATTGTTCTTCCGAGCAGGTTTTTGATCCTTTCTTATTTATATCATACGTAAAACGTCGTTTGATTTGTATGTCAAACTTATTCTTTGATTTACGTTCTTCTACCACGCCAAACGATCCTCCCCCCAGATAGTAAAGTTTCTGACCTTTTTCAATTCCCTCCGATTTTCGGATACGATCCATAATACAATCGAAATGTGCTTTCTTCCCTGTAGCTTCATCAACAAAAGTAAATTTTGTATCATTTATCTGTTTAGCACAAATGGGGCAGGAAATAAGCTCTTTCGGGCGAGTGGAAGCAGTACGATCTACTCCACGTTTTCTGGGACGCCTCCGTTTGTGCTTGGAAGATTTATTTGGTGCATGGTTATTTTGAGAAACCTTAGCCATTTTATCATCGGTTTGTGGTTTCGGGGTTTCATTTGGGTTTTTTGATCGACGGCGACGTCGGTTATTGGATTTGTGCTTTGATTGATCGGATTGATGTTTAGTCATAGTGGAGTCCTTGTTTAGAGTGTAGCGCATTTAGTAATGGGTTTCAATTACAAAACAGGTTGGGGGAAAATTCTGCGAATCAGATTGCCAGAATTTGGTATGTGGGTACAATCCATCCAATATATAATGTGAAAAGGCTAATCAATATCGTAATAACCAATCCTCCCACTACAGATGCGATGAAAATTCGCATCGTAAGTAATGCTATAGGTAAGGTTATTAGCGTTAAAAGAACGCCATAACTTAAATATACAATCCATCCCATTGCTTCAGGAGAAGCGCCAATATTCCACATTTGATTTGCTTGATTCAGTAGCAGATTCCACCGTTCAAAATAATGCAAATCAACAATATAAAAAAGTTTGGGTTCTAACCCAAGCATCATTAATGCAAGTAAATATCCAAACATAAATGGAAGAAAATGCCAGAATATCCCCACTTTGTATCGTTGTTTATATCGAAAATATACCAGCAACGATATTACAAGAGCAGCTAAAAATGAAAACGGAAGAAAAGCCAATACTACCGTTTCTTGTAAAAATGGGATCGTATAATAATCTAAAAGGTAATTGTAATAGGCACCA
>CAYPZJ010000283.1:3594-6912 GCA_964414635.1 uncultured Spirochaetia bacterium | reverse complement strand
AGAAAAAACATGGTGTGGTACCATAAGCGAAGCACCAAAACAATTTGATTTTAGACTTTCGATTGCTTCCCTTTCTTACTCTTAACAGCACGCTTTTCTCCTTAAATTGATGAATTCATTAAGTGTGTACTCCCATAGCAATGGTTTTGTTTGGTATTCAGGATCGTTAGGGGGATTACCAGTTCCTGAGACGTTTCCAAAACACTAATAATCACATCCCGTGCAAACCACCCCCGATTCTTAGGATATATCCGTTGATACATATTATGCATGAAACCACGCATCTGCGAGTACCTTTATTGTAGTAACATTCGTAAATAAAATCAATCAAGAAAAGAAAAAAGTCGAGTCAAATTGATTGGTGGGTTTTCCAAGAAATTGTTTTTTTGAAGAAATGGCATACCAATAAATGAACGGGCTGTCCTCATTGCTCTTTAACAAAAAAATGCAGACTACAGCCCAAAATCCCTTATTTTCTTTGCTTGTATGGAGAGCGGAGTCAACAAACCTCACCCCTTGGAAGCCTTACTCCCACCTTTCGATAATCCTCATCAAAAGGGAGAGTTGCTTGGCAAAATTTTACCATTGTATAAGTCAGCATAATATAGCAGCGTTTTAACTATCACGTAGGAATCAACCATTTCTAAAAATCGCACCCAAAAATCACAATCTTAGAGATTCGTTTGATGGAACGACCAAGTTGAGTTATATTATCTTTAGCGAACGTGAAACAAAACGCAGATGCCTCTTGATCTTACCAAGCGGATATGCGAAATTAACGATCATTGTATCGTAACCTGCGTTCCAACGTAATTTAATAAATAAGACGTTGAAACCCTCCTGATACAAAGGAACTTTTGGGAGCCGCTTATGATGAAACAGATGAAACGAGGATGCATCCGCATACTCGGGATAACCCTGTTACTTTCCCTTATCCAACCTGCATTTGCACAATTGGGGAACTATGATCTACCTCTTCCTTACACTGATGAGAAAGAACCTACACCTGAAGAGCTGGATAAGAATTTCCGACCCGAATTTGTAACCCAACTAAAAGATATTGGATTAAATGAAGATGGCGAAGTCGACCTTGATTTTCGATTTTTTTTTGGATTAGGTGGTTTTCGTATTGCAAATAGCAAATATTTCCAATTTGTAGCCCAACCAGAATGGTACTTTCTTAAAGTTGGGATTGGACTAGATTTTGCGCTAAATTTTGATATGGATGGAATTCGGAAAGAAGATTGGAATAATGGCTATGCCTGGTTTCAGAAAATCAAATTCATTAGTTGGGGGGAAAAGGGGAACAAACCGTTTTATTTACGACTCGGTACAATCCCTAACTACAGCCTTGGACATGGAACACTAGTAAAAAGGTATTCCAATCTGTCATTCGCACCTGAAATAAAAATGCGGGGATTGATATTTGATATAGATATGCACTATGCCGGCTTTGAGTTTTTCATAAACGATTTTACCGAGCTGGATTTAGTCGGTTTCCGAATATTTCAACGTCCCCTGAAAATCCCTGAAACGAAAGTTTTCTATGTGGATTATGTTTTGAGTGAAATGGAAGTAGGCGTGAGTTTTGTAGGTGATTACAATCCCACCTCCATGTACACGATTGTTTATGATAGGGATAATCCTACTCGAGTAGACAGTATCGCGAAAGTGGACGTACAAAGAGATCGAAACATCCGGCATCATCCAACTCGTGATGGGGAAGATAAAATGGGGGGGTATAGCATTGATTTTGGGATTCCCTTTGTGAAGTTTCCCCAAGCAATTGAAGCGATGTTTTATGCGGATTATGTACGGATAAACCGTTTGGCAGGCGCTTGGCATTTTGGGATATTGGGATCCATCGTCCCCAATGAGATAAACCTTGAATTTAGGTTGGAATTGTATAAAGCGATCAATACAGGGTATATGGCTAATTTCTTCGATACCACATACGATGCGTTCAAAATTTACCGTTATAATCAAGCCTACCAATTAAAGGCGGCTCAACGACAATCGGATCCCGGCTCAACACACTGGGGTTGGTTGTTTGGATTACGAAATACAGTTGAAGTGGGAGACAAACGTTATCTAGGGTTCAGCTGGGAACTTAATGAAGATGAGATTTCAGGTATTCCTGAATATTCCCCTGGAATTCACATGAGGATGGGATTATACTTATTGGAAGCACTACCCCACCTAACTGCAACACTGATATACGACCAATATGGAATCAAACTCTGGAAAGACTTATTCCATGAGTATATGGATGAATCCTTCTGGGCAATTGAAGCGGAATATCATGTTACGCCAGATTTTTCTGTGTCGATAGCATATAACAAATCCTTTCGATACAAGGTTGAAGATGATTACAATACCACTTTCGAGATTCCAGAAAAAGAACCTCTTCGTTCATTAATCATCCAAACTCGGATGCATTTCTAAAGGAGGTTTGTATGAGCACTATGCCAAGGAATAGCATTATGAAACGATTTAATACATATCCCATTCAACGCAGCCTCATAACCGTAAGTGCTGCTTTCTTCTTCATCATTCTGTTATATATCATGCTACCTATCCAAGGGTTTAGCCAACCTAACACGGTGGCAGTACCATCCATTACATTAATAGATAAAATTGGAGATGTGACGCAGCGAATGGCTCCTGGACAAATAGTCACGAAACAGATTGGGGATACGTTTGTTTTAAACAAACCCATTCGAACCCTTGAAAACGGATCGGCAGTACTTGAAATTGAATCATCTCGTATCCGCCTCGGTATGGATTGTGAAGTAACCATTGAGATTACTCCAACAGAATGGACTATTGAGTTGGAGAAAGGTATCGTGTACATCAATTATAATGGAATCCCCACAACTGTTCTTACTGTAAAAGCAAGGTTTGCGTCTGCTTCGATTACTGGAACACGTTTTAGTGTGGATATGAATCAACCCAGTCGAACGATTTTCAAAGTACTTGATGGTGTATTAACAGTTCAATCCAGCAAACCTAGCGGTGGAACTCTTGAAATTAATACCGGCAAGAAGCTGCTCGTGAATCAAAACACCGAATTTAATAACATCGCTATAGAATCATTAGCAGACAACGAATTGTTCTCTTTAGCTGAAGTATTTGGCAATATGGAAAAAATCATATTCCCCCCTGTGCCGGTAACCACCCGTCCTACTGATGAACAACCACTTCAACCAATCGAAGAAGCCCCCGAACCAATTGTAGAACAACCGACAGATGAACAACCGACGGATGAGCAACCGACGGACGAGCAACCGACAGATGAACAACCGACGGATGAACAAC
>CAYPZJ010000283.1:0-3494 GCA_964414635.1 uncultured Spirochaetia bacterium | reverse complement strand
CGACAGATGAACAACCGACAGATGAACAACCGACAGATGAACAACCGACAGATGAACAACCGACAGATGAGCAACCGACAGATGAGCAACCGACAGATGAGCAACCGACAGATGAACAACCGACAGATGAGCAAGTAACAGGCGAAGAGCCTACTGAAGAAGAACCAGAAGTGGAAGAGATTAAACCTGAAAAAGTGAAACGGGTTTTAGTGAGTCCAGTGGGAATGGAATTTAGACTCACCGTAGGTCCCTCTTCTTTTGGGCTAGGCGAAAATCAAGATATCTATTCTTTTTTAAATTGGGAAATCATGTTTGCTCGGGATAAACTTTACGAGATGAACAGTGGTGAAAAAGTACCCAAACGGTTTGAATTTGTGTTATACACCCCAATTTACTTTGATCCGATTCGCCCTATTTACGACGTATTTAGTTGGGCGAATTCATCAGAGTGGAATTTTGGATTATCTCCAAAACTACCCAATGGGGAACGCGAGGAAGATTGGAATCCGGCAGATATGTTTCGAGATATTCTAATGAAAATCAAGCATTTACGCTATGGGAAAAAGGGGGAACGGGGAGTATTTATTAACCTCGGGAACATTGATTTATTGGAGTTTAGTCATGGAATTGTGGTGGATCGGTACACCAATTCTTTATTTTTTCCGCAAAGCCGTACGATGGGTTTTCAATTAGATGGACGTGCAAAAGGTGCAGATTTTGAACTTTTTGCATCGAACTTAGATTTTTCTAAGGGAATATTCAGTACGGTTGCAGGTACAAGCGCCATGTTTAGGTTATTTGCTGCGACGGAGGTACCCATCCTGCGTAGTATTGGAACTGGAGTATTCTTAGTTGTAGATACGGACCCACGTGAGGGAGAACGTGGACCACTTTATTATGTAGATGAAAATGGGATGCTGGATCCAACCATTCAATTGACGGGCTTTCCTATTCCTCATTATTATGGGATGAATTACGAAGTTAAATGGGTTGAAACTTTTAACTCGGAGGGGAAAAAGAATCCGGCAACGGTTATGACCTATCTGGATATTATTAAACAGGATTATTTGGGAAATGTAAACGGGGAAGATCAGAAGCTCTTTAAGAAAATAATTTATCGTCGAGATGGCAAACCCAATGAAGAACGCATCCGTATGCATTGGAATAACAGCCTTGGTTGGATGCTTGGATTGAAAGGGAAAATTGCACACATTTTTGATTACCGTGTTGAATTCCGTCGTTTGATAAAAGGATTTGTTCCTAATTATTTCAGTTTTGATTATGAATTAAACAAAGGAACCTATGAAAAGCTGAATCAGGTAGTTGCCAATTCGGGAGCCACCTATAACGGGATGCTATTTGGGTTTGGTGTTGATATGGTTGATCCCTATGGTTTTAAGTTCTATGTCTCCTATCAAGAAGTACTCAAAGATCCTACACGAAATAACATGTTGCACTTGGAATTTATCTTAGATAAAGATAAAGTAGCACAGTGGATGCCCTATCCAATCCCACCTATGGGATTCAAATTTATTTATGATCGGTTACGAATAAAGAATTTCCGTGAATTTTGGAACAATTTTAATAGTATAAATAGCATCTTTTCCTTTCAGTACACCATCCAGCTCGCGCAATTATTTGACTTCAGTGTGATATATCGAAAATATTTTCATCCTGATTCATCGCCCAGTGCCCCACGGAATGAACAGTCTCTTGCATTTGAGACTACGTTCACGTTTTAATTAAGTTTCTCGTGTCGTGGCGCCCTCTATTTATTACCAACAGGATTATCTTTAAAAGAAATCGAAGGAACTTAGTATGAATACAACAAATCCTTTGGCATCTGAAGCACTTCTACAATCCTTACCTAAAACCGATCTCCATTTACACTTGGACGGTTCTCTTCGTCTAGCTACACTGATGGAACTTGCTAAAGAGACAAAGATAGCACTTCCCAGTCAAACAGAATCAGGATTGAAAGAACTTGTATTTAAGGATACTTATGATTCATTAGATGAGTATTTGAAATGATTTGGATACACGTGTTCTGTGATGAAAAATCCTGAGGCATTGGAGCGGATTGCATATGAGGTAGCTGTAGATAATCAGGAAGAAGGTGTACGATATTTAGAAATACGATTTGCTCCCCAATTGCATATGAGTGAGGATTTTAGTTTTGAAGAAGTAATGAATGCGGTGTGGAAAGGTTTGGAACGTGCCAAGAAAGAATATAATAAACAACCTGCGATAACATCGGGGGCTGAACCTCCGTTTCATTATGGCATCATTGCGTGTGCGATGCGATTCTGTACATCTGCATTCTCTCCCTTTTTTAATTTGTTTTTCAAAGCGCATGAATATACCAAACCCTTACGAATAATTACTCTTGCTTCCGAACAACTTGCCCGTGCTTGCGCCCTACTAATTCGTAAAAGCGATATCCCTATTGTAGGGTTCGATCTGGCGGGTGCAGAAGATGGATATCCAGCGGAAGATCATAAAGAAGCCTTTCAAATTGCTCATCGCAATTTTATCAATAAAACCGTTCACGCTGGTGAAGCATATGGACCGGAGTCCATTTTCCAAGCTATCACCGACTTGCATACAAATCGTATTGGACATGGGTTTTATTTATACGATACGGATAAAATTAGTTCTAGAAGAAAACCGTATGCGGAAAAATATGTAAAATCCTTAGTCGATCACGTAGCTAACACACGCTTAACTATCGAAGTATGCTTGACGAGCAATCTTCAAACCAATCCTTCTTTGAAGCAAGATCTAACCCAACATACGTTTCGTCGCATGTTAGAAGATAACTTATCTGTAACCATTTGCACGGACAATCGGTTGGTTTCAAATACAACAGTGACGCAAGAATTCATTAAGGCGATTGAAACATTTGATATTTCGGTTTCCCAACTTAAGAATATTATCGCATATGGTTTTAAACGGTCGTTTTTTCCTGGTTCTTACACAGAAAAGCGAGCATATGTGCGAACCGTACTAAACTATTTTGAATCAGTCCTCAAACAACATGGAATTCATTCTTAGGTGTGCTTCGGATTTGTAATTGGTTATAAAAGCGTTTGTATGCAGCTTAGTGAACTATTACTCGGATTTTATTGACCAACTCGAAATTTCTTTGATATCACCGTACCATCCACATAATCTACTTGAATTAAACGATCTTGATCATTATATCGTTCAATCCGGTTGAGTTGTAGTAGTTCACTATCTGCTACTACCGATCGAATAGAATAAGCAACGATACGCGTTTGATTGTGTGGCATATTCGTAGTATAGATAGTCGTAATGAGTCGATCCGCTTCATATTCGTTTACAGCATAGCGGATCGGATCATGGCGGTGTGTGAATTGTTGAGGATCCAGCGTGATTTGCTGGTTTTCCATTAGGGTAAGGGTTTTGGTGGATTGGAATGCTGTGGGCGAGAGTCTTGGAACCGACCTGTTTGGCTTCGGGGCTACATTTGC
>CAYPZJ010000282.1:0-6929 GCA_964414635.1 uncultured Spirochaetia bacterium | reverse complement strand
ATTTTTTTGAGACTTTGTGGATGCTGGATCACGAAAAACTAGCAGGATCCCTGTTGGTATAGGAGATACCTATGAAGCAGCAAAAACAATTTCGGAACAGGCTCCCCATGTAGCAAAAGTAGCAATCGTTTGTAATCCAGAACAATATAAAGATGCATCCTTCTGGGAAACCGTTGTGGTAAATCGAGGATTGCAAGCGCGAGCCTGTCGTACAATTGAAGATGCAAAATTCTGGCTAACTAGTTCGAGCTAAGGCCGTTTGATATTATGCGATCTTCCTGGATTGGATATGGGTGAGGATTGTGTAAACATATGTATGGATAGTATGGAAAACACAATGAAAATTCCTTCTACTAAAACCGCATAGCGGCTGGTACATCGATTTAATGCTCCTATTGCACCCAGATAAAAGAGTGGGAATATCCACAATCCGATTAAATACGCTAAACGAGTACCCCAAACAAGATAGCGCCGTGAACGGACAAGATATACAATTATAAAAACAAAAAATGGTATAGAAAAGAGTGCAATAAATCGAAACGGGGAGTAAACCAGAGAGACTTCCACTATATGTTGTATAAGATCTACCATCCCATTTGATTGGGTAAGAATAGAACGTTCTGGATGAAATAGGGATCGGGGCATATATGGTTTGTCTATCCAGATGTTTTTTGGATCCGGAATGTTTTTATTCTCACAGATGGTACACGCATATCGCTTCACCTCCTTCTCTGGTTGTAAAAACACAGCATGGGTATCATATCGCCCAAAAAACAAACAAAACCATTGCATCACTACGTAACGAATGTATTCACCTGGTTTATGCATGATCGCTTCAATTGCCATCTCCCGACATGCCTGATTGGTTTTTGGGAGATCTCTATTGAAATGGTCATAGATTATAGGCATAGGACCTGTACTATGACATACGATGTGTGGCGTCTGGCTGGTCCAAATAGATCGTGTACGGTATTCCTCCAGATAGGGACGAATTTTTTCTTTGACTTCCTGTTGTAATGCAGAATCCAAATCAATCATCCGAGCAGTTGCACCAAACCACAAAATCCCCCCAAACGGCTTGATACCATAGTATCCATTTTGTTGATAATTCATATTTGAATAACCGACATTAAATAGCATTAAAGGAACTAAAATTAATCCTCCCCGTATTCCGATCCGGATGATTTTTTGATACCAAGTTGAAGCCGATGTACCCAGTAGAATAATCCCAATCGATGGAAGTAACACCCACGAAATCGGTTTGGTGATAATCATAAACCCCAGAATCAATCCCACTAGTAGATCGCTCCACCACGGGATCGCTTTCCGATCGTGGCTCTGATAAAGCAACCAAAAAATGACCCCAATTAGAAAAAACAACAAAACTTCGGGTAACAGCACCTGTCCGTATCCAAACAAGGTTGGCTCCATCCCAATAATAAAAAGGATTCCCATTCCCACCCATGGTGTATTCCCTGCCAATTTAAATCCAAGGGATGCATAAATCAAGCCGGTGCATAAGATAAGTACATGCTGCGTACAGGTAATTAGTAACGTGTCCCAAACAAGAGCCAACTGGGGAATTAAAAATAACCCATATCCAGGCAAAATCATCGGATCAATCAGGATCGTACCCGTCTCAAAAAAATGCATTACGGTTGGAAAAAACTGAGCGGTATCCGCATATACAAACGCATAGGGGTGCAATACCTGATATAACGCATGAATTAGAAACGGAATTCCAAAACAAACGATCCATTGGACTTTTTCTTTGGGAGGTGCAGTAAACAGGATATGTGGAATCATGGATTCTTCATTCCTTAGTTGGATTGTACTCAATCGACAATAGGAAACCACTGCAACAGGAGATCGGCAATCGCACGGTGTCCCGTTGAATTGGGGTGATTGGATTGGGAAAGCACATCCGATAACGTTTGGTGTGTTTCTACATGGGATTGATACCAATCAAATGCATCCACCAATCCGACTCCATACGTCTGGGAAAGCATTCGTATCTGGTGCGCATGATGGAATAAATTAGATTCCGCTTCGGTTCCGGGCATACCCCAATCATGTATTTCCAACGTTGGGGTCATTAATAGGATGGGAATGTGTTGTTCAGTAGCTTGTCGGATCATCATTTCCCACGCTTGTTTAGAACGTGCTAATCCAATCCGACGGTCATTTAACCCATAATCAATGGTTAATAAATTGGGTTTATGGCAAAGTACGTCATCTTTGAAACGCATGGCACCCGCTTCTGAATCTTCCCCTCCCTTCCCCGAAGTAATTACATTAATAACAGCAAAAGGAAAACGCTCCTTTAATCTTCTATGGAGCAAGTGGGGATAGGCGTAAAATGTATTTACAAAGGGGGTTTGAAAGTAACCGGTTGGCACACTATGTCCATGGCATACAATGTGAATTGTTTGATTGTCCGGATAACTTCGGCTAAGCGCTTCTACCAACGGAATAAGATAATGTTGTTTGTTTGCTTCAGGCATGGATTCCTACTTCGCAGAACCAATCGTTTAACAGGCGCAATATTCCCCTAGATTTGATTCTACAGAGGGAATATCTTGCTAAATCTAATAAATTTGTTCTAAAAATGCCAAGTGATCGGTCCCGGATGGGAGGGATTTAGTTTCAGTATGACTATTAAGTCACACTAATTGTAGTACATTTTTGTATTATACCTTACCCTAAACAAGCTATCCAACGATGATGAATTCTCATATCCCCGCACAAAACGTTCCATTTATTTTTACATCACGTTGCGATTCATTTATTCTGGTTTTGTTTATTGACATTTCTTATGTAAGCGTTATGTTTACTTAAAGGAAAGGGTCTTAAGGAGTAGGATAGCTATGAAACAAATACCTGTGATTGTCTTTTTTTTATTCTTTTTTAGTTCTTTTTATTGTAATCACACTTCGATAGAAAAAATCCTTGATGGAAGCTTTGTACCACCTCCTCCATCGTTGACATTGGAATCGGTTTTAGCGATGAGTGAAACCGAAATTCAAATTCGGTTCGGCGAAGATTTGCAATGGAATACAATTCAAACAACGCAGCCCTTTTCCATAACGAATACACAAGGATCAACCCTTCAGATAGTACACGTGAAACATAATGCTTCAGAAGATCCCAATATTATCATCCTGGAAACCGAACAACAGCCGCCAAACGAAATATTTATTCTTTCTATTCACGGTCTAAAAGGGATCCAGGGGGAAATCACTCCGGAGTCAGGATTTTCTAGAGAATTCAGCACCTTTCCGCTTCGAACCCTTGCCTTTCATTTTATATCTTATCCAAGCACGTTGCTTCTCCATGAATCGTTTTCTGTAACCCTTGCTATTCGGTATACCGATGATGGATCGATTCCAGAAGAATATGCTGGGGATCTTGTTTGGGATTGGACTGGAGATGGAACCATATCTGTAATATCCCCTGGCTCCTGGAGTAATGGAGAACGGACGGTGCAACTTCAATACGATCATACGTTATCCGGAGGTGCTACCGAAACCATTGCCTTACAAGTAACGGATTCTCAAGACGATTCCATTTCGGGTAGTACGGGTAATATCCAAGCGATAGCTCCCATTGAATTGAGCCATTTTCAGGTGAGAGTTCCCCAAAGTGTTCGTCCTGGTGAATCATTTGATGTGACCATTCAGGCGATGGGAAACGATGGATATCGCTTTACAGATTACAATGGAACCGTCCAATTAAAAACGATTTCTAACATCCAAGAAACGAATACCTTACAACCTGCAACGGCAACTGGTTTTATACTTGGTTCAAAAAAAATAACGACTTCACTAGATGAATTGGGTAGTACGTTGCGTATTGTTGCTACTGATATGATAGATCCATCCATTACAGGAAGTTCGAATTCGATTAAAATTGGAATGGGTATCGGTACCAATCATGTGTTAAATGTGCTTGCTGTTCCCTATCCTTCTACGATGGGGATTCGTATTTCCTGGTCGGAAGTGGAGGGAGCAACCCATTATCTGATTTATTCTAAAAAGGTTTCCGATCCAGATTTTTCCTATGTTGCGACGGCTTCCCATACCTACGATTACCATATACCGAATTTAGACCAGGGGGAAACTTATCTTTTTAAGATCGTTGCCCAGAGTGATGTGATCGGATATCTTTTGGAAGCCATAAGTGAACAAGTCACTGTAAAAGGTTGTACGGAACTATCTAATGATATCACAAGCGATACTACTTTAGATAAAGCAGCCAGCCCATATTGCATTACAACCGATATAGCAGTTCAGAGTAGTGTATTAACCATCGAACCCGGATGTGTATTACTAATGGATGAATCCGTTTACCTGGAAATAGATGGGGGCACACTTATTATGAATGGAAGCGAAACCGAACCGATTATCATGACTGCTAATTCTACCAATCCCGCTCCGGAATATTGGTTGGGGATCCGTTTTCTAGATGGAGCAGTCCCTACCACGTTTGACGGAACGTCTTACCATGGTGGAAGTCTTATTCGTCATGCTATCATAGAATATGGTGGCTCTGCGATAACCAATGTTAATACATCACTTCTGATTGAGCATAGCTATTTCCGGTATAATCAGTCCGGTTCCGGTGGCGCACTCCGAGTGCAATATAATGGAACACAAACATTGGTTATCCGATCTTCCAAATTTGAGTATAATTGGGCTGAATTCGGGGCTGGTGGAGCGGGATATTTTAAGGTTATTTTTCCTGGAACACCCACTTTTTTATTGGAAGATAATGATAGTAGTTACAACATCGCGCAAAACCACGGGGGCGCTTTTAATATTGGAGGTGGATCAATTACCGTTACGGATTCCTATTTTGCTAATAACCAGGCGGATGATGGAGGAGCGCTTGTTATTGGTGCGAATGATGCCATCATATCCGAAAATCGATTTCAGAATAATCAGGCATTGGATTCGGGAGGTGCCATCCATACGATGAATCAGAATATGACCGTTTCAAACAATACATTTTTGGATAACCATGCAGACGGGGGTGGTGGCGGTGCCATTTATGTTTTTGAACAAGGTGCAACCATCACGGATAATCTTTTTCGAAGAAACAAGATGACCAATTCGGATGGAGGTAATGGTGGCGGAGCGCTCGAGTTACACAATGATTTTCATGTAATTCAGACAAACCTTTTTGAGGAAAATGAATCCTTACAAGAAGGGGGTGCCATTTATATAAACGGGGATCAATCCACATTTACAGAAAATCAATTCATCCAAAACTATGGACATATTGCTGGTGGTGCGATGAGCTTAGCAGGCGATATCTATACAGTGGAAGATAACCTGTTTGATCGCAATAATGCAAAAAAGGGGGGGGCGTTATATATATATAATAGTATGACAGGTACCCGCAATAGTTTCATTCAAAATTCAGCTAGTTTTCTTGGAGGTGCCATTCATTTGGGTGAACCGAACGCAAGCACCTGCACATATAGCTTATTCCAAGGAAATACAGCTACAAATAAAGGAGGTGCCATTTATCTAGATGGTGGGACCGGGAGTGCTACCTTTTCTCATAGCAGTGTGTATGCCAATACTGCTTTGTATGGCAACTCTATCTTTTCAAATCATGCAGGAACCACCGATATGACTTTCTGCTATTGGGGAGGAGCTACCACCAAAGCGGATATGGGAGTTTGTGATGCTCTTGAAGTCTGTGATGGTTCAAGTTTGGGAACTGTGAATATCACCGATGCGTATACCGCACCCCTCCCGTTCTGTACGGATGGAACTAGCCCTGATTGTGTTGGAGCACCTTAATATAAAAAGGATATGAGCTTACCAAGGAATCGAAAACCATGTATTTATTATCTACACAGTTGAACCCATGGAAATCAATCTTCAGTCGGTTGCAGCTTCTAGTTATAGGAATAAGTCTGTTAGTATGTATGACTTTGATATCCCAGTGTGTCAAAACACGCCTTATGAATATGAGTGATCTAAACGGGGTCTACACCGAAAAAACGGTGAAGATCAATGGAGAAACCATTAATTTTGCTGAGGGACCAGATCAGGGACTCCCATTACTGTTGATTCATGCACAGATGGTCCATTGGAAGAGTTATTTTCCCGTTTTATTGGATTTAGCAAAGGACTTCCATGTCTATGCAGTAGATTGTCCCGGGCATGGAAAATCAAGTAAGAATCCAGCTTGATACAATGTAGAATCGTGTGGGAATATGTTTGCTATATTTATCAACAAAACCATTGGGGAGAAAACCGTTGTAAGCGGGAATTCCTCTGGTGGATTGATTAGTGTTTGGTTAGCAGCCAATAAACCCGCATTGGCACACACTTTGATCATCGAAGATGCTCCATTGTTTTCATCGGAATACCCTCGAATCAAAGAAACGATTTCGTATGAAGCGTTTCAATTGTGTCAATCTTACTTGGATTCCCAAAGTGATGAATCATTTGCCCAATATTACGCTACGGAAGCGCCTATGATGGATTTTTTCAAGGATTTGAAACCAACTATAGTAGAATGGGTTTCCTCCACGGAATTTCAAACTACTGTTCCATTGACATTGGTTAATATCCTTCCCGAAAGCCTATTGTTTATGTTCCGTGCATTTGAAGATTATGATCCCCGTTTTGGTGTACCATTTTTAGACGGGTCTTGGCATCGAAATTTTAGTCATGCTACAACCCTTGATCGAATCCAGTGTCCTACCCTGCTTTTGCACGCAAATTGGTATGTAGAGGAGGATGGTACCTTGATGGGTGCAATGACGGAAGAAGAAGCCCAACGAGCTTGTTCTTTGGTAACGCAATGTACATATAAAAAAATAGATTCCGGGCACGTGATTCATTCGGATAATCCGACTGTACTGACCCCCTATTGATTGGACTACTTTCAGGATAATTAAGGTGACAACG
>CAYPZJ010000281.1:0-6953 GCA_964414635.1 uncultured Spirochaetia bacterium | reverse complement strand
GGTAGATTCTATCGAGATGAAGAAACTCGATATTATTACTTAGAAGCGCGTTTGGCACTCAATCAACTGGATGGGATCGAATCTATTTTTGATACAATAAAAGCAGAGCCGGATCAATACTTTCTCAAAGCATTGTTTTACTTATTCCAGGGAAATCGTGGGATGTGCTTATCTACTCTAGAAAGTATACTCGGTTTTGAAAATCAAAACCTGACTTCATCCCGAGCGTTGGGTCTATATCAAGTATTACTCCAAACCGAGCAAGATGCATTTTTGAATATCCTCGCACATTTTCATCGATTATTACTGAAGCGAAATTACACCCAGCTTATGAGCCAGTTAGATCAGTTTGTCCAAATTCCCTCCCAAACTATAGCAAAATATATTCAACTCGAACTCATTCGCATATTTGAAAATCAAAAACACTATCATGCACTGGAAGAATTATTGCTTTACATTACCCATCATGGTGATGCTTTTATGCATCAACAGGCATATTTTCATTTAGGAAAACTATATATCGAGGAGCTGAACCAACCGGCAGATGGAAAACGCTATTTAATGGATTTGCTTCGACAATATCCGGACTCCCTTTTCGGAACAAGAGCCAGAGCACTTCTTTCAACGTTATGATAAAAGAAGATTCTATCATAAACAAGGTGGTGTTTGATTAGTTGGGGATTTGAATGATGGGAATCACTATAATCTAACTGGGCAGCCCACATCCCTTTGGGTTTAGAAAAAAGGACGTTATATGATTAATCAACCCCACCATGTACTAGTCGGGTGTAGTCTTTTATTCATTTTGTTCCTATTTAGTATGATGAGCATGTGCGCTAACAAACAGAATCGCACCATACCCAATTTCCCCTGGTTGCAAGAGAAACCTGAATCCTGCTATCCTGAATTACGTTATTTAATTCGAAAACCACTTCAGGATGATATAACTGGAAAAGATATTCGCTTCGATCAGGAATGGATTGATATGGATCCAGGATTTGAAGCCTGGGGTTATCTCGATAGCTATCAAAAGCGGCTTCAAAAAGCAGAATTTAAACATTATGTTGATCGTTATATGTTTGCAACAGGGGGAGAACTGGTTAAAGGGTTTTCTTGTGAAGGAAATCGGTTAAAGATCCAGAATAGCCCTCAATTCCCTGACATATTTCATTCAAAACGTCCTACAAAAACCTTATACACTTACCATTTTGGTGATTCCAGCTCAAATGAAACAACGGATTCTCCCCTAACCCTATTTCGATCACGCCTTCAGGTCCTAGAACAGATACGGACTACAGTAACAGACAAAATTCAACCATTGAAAGGAGTAACGATCCTACTGGATCCAGGGCATATGGGGAACAACGTCTTTGAGGGACGGTTTATCTATGACCCAGATACCCTACAGATGGTAACCAACGAAGCTGCTTTAAATCTTGGCGTAGCATTCTGGGCAGAGAAACTGCTGAAGGCAAAAGGCGCTCGAGTTGTATTAACCAAACGAACACTCACTTCCCTACGAAACGATCATCCCAGCAACGCTAATAATCTCCACCGTTATTTACTACTTCTGGTCTATGATTGGATGATTCATAATCAAACCGGCCTGGAAAAAATAAGACGTAAAAAAGGGCGGGATGCCGTTTTAAAAACGATGCAGGAAAAATATGAAGAATTTCGGACTATACCAGAAGACCGTCATCGCGCGTATAACCGACGGGATATGGAAGACCGGGTACGGATGGCATACCGCATAAAACCGGATCTTTGGATTAGCATTCATCACAATGCGTGGAATGAGTATGACCAACCACCGCTTCAATCCTACATTATGGCATTCATCGCTGGTGCTTTTGCACCTGGCGAGCTCCAAACGGAAGCCGAGCGATATCACTTTTTACGGCATGTTTTAACAGGACACCTTGCCGATTCCAAACAATTAGCTGCTGAAATCATGCAAGCTATGGAAAAACATTTAGGATTGAAAGCGGTACGGTATGATGAGGGGTACAATCCATATCCAAACGGCTATAAGGATCAATTTGCCAAAGAATACTCCTATTTAGTACGCTATTCAAAATATATGGGAGAGCCAGGTGTATACAGTCGTAATTTATTTTTAACAAAAAAGATGCCCGGTGTTGGTACGTTAGTGGAGGCGGGCTACTTTACTGATTCGTGGGAAGTTCGGTTACAACTAGATTGTGTAACGATTATTGAAGGGATTCCCATTTCCGAACGGCAAATTGCTTATGCAGAAGCCTTGGTGGAGGGTATTGAAGCGTATTTCAATCAATCAGAAGTAAGAAAATAGAGGGAACTTATTTAGTTAGTTTTTAGCTGTAAGCATAGAAATTGACAAAATAGTAGCTGTGAAGTATAACATATAATGGAGGTAGATCATGTTAAAGAAAAATTGGGATTCCCTTCAAAAACAATTTGATAAAACCCTGTTTAATAAGCAATATGATAAAGCAGAAGAGCTTATCAAACGGATGCAACAAGTCGTAGAAGAATACAATCGAGATACCGACCAGTTGAATTTGCTTTTCAACCAGGCAGAATTATCACGGCAAATCGATGAATCAACCCAGGCAGAGAAATATCTACAAGAAGCCGCTACAGAGGCTAAAAACAAGAAACAATATTCCGTTATGTTCCAAGCTTTTGATAAGCTAGATCAGCTGATGAATGAAACCAATCAGAATAAAAAGCGGCATGCGTATTTAGAAAAAGCAACCCAGCTGGCAAGCAAACTGCATGATATAAAACGGCGCAATAAGATCTTGGTAAAATTGGCGAATGCATATTTTACATCCGGGCAATTTGACCAAGCAGATAGCACCTATCAACGAATTCTTGAAATTGGTGAAGACGATCAGAATGATTACATGAAAATGAAAGGGCTCGCAGGATTGTCCCGTGTTTATCTCCAAAAAGGGGCTGTTCCCAAAGCAAAAGAGACAATCGATCAAGCAATGCGCTATGCTGAAAAACAGCAAGATTTGGATGACCAAATTCGGCTGCAAATAAACAAAGCAGGAATTTTCGCGTATGAATTTGATTACGCAGAATCGATGAAACAATATAAAGAAATCTTGAAGCAAGTACGGAAGCATAATTTTAAGCGGGAAGAACTGGTGTGTACCATCAACCTGGGAATTCTTTCGAATTATATGGGTCTATATGATGATGCCCGGTATTATCTCCAGGAAGTACGCGATGGGTTGAAGGAATATCATGACAAGGGACTAGAGATTTCTTTGTTACAAGCGGAAGCACGATATTATATTAATACGGGAAATATGCGATCCGGATTAGAGTTATTGGGAAAGGCAGGTTATTATTGTATGAAACATGATTATAACCTGCATGCTGTTGATATCTATTTGGATCGGGCTTATTTATACTGTTTTCTAGATCGCTGGAAACAAGCAGAAGTCGATGTTGAAACAGCATTCGAGCTAGGTGAAAAATTGAATTATTATATTTTGGAGATACGAGGACGGATCGCTCGAGCCTGTCTTCGAATTGTTGAGGGGGAAGTAGAAGAAGGGAGTGAAATCGTCAATAGTATTTTAGCAAAAAGCTATGATTCGAAATTTAAAATCCCCCTCGCACCTGCAGCAGAATTAGTAGGATATACGTTTCATTACATTAATAAAAAAGAATTTGCCAAAGCTTACTACAAACGAGCCAAAGAATTGTATGAAGAGATACATGTACCCAAATCCGCCAAACGATGTGAATACTATCTTTCAACGGGAACCCCATCCAAAACCTAAGGGTCACATAACTCAAGGATATATAACAAGATACTTGCTTTTCGTAATGAAGCATCGTACTGATTTCGTGATCTGGGGAATCTTTTTTCCCTTGTAATTTCAATCAGAGGTATTATATTTTAAGCAGCATGACCTTCTGTTCTAGGAACAAACCGATGAAATTGATGCATTCCTGGCTGTCACCATCTATTTTGCTGGGATCCATCTTGGTCTTGCTTTCTTTCATACAATGCTTCTACTTTAAGGACTACCCCACCTTTATTGAAATTCTAGACACCCCTGAAATCCGTTCGATTCAACCAGATTTAATTGCTCCCCCATTAATGGATCCCCTGGTAGTTCAATTTCCAGCAGTGGAATTCACCGAATCCTATGAGTTGTATATCGATACAGTCCAGCTTGCGGGTGAGTTTGTTCCAGCAGACGTTGCAACGGTTCCTGCAGGGGAAACGATTACTTTTACAGTTTACCCCGAGGGGCACGAATTGTATAATGATACCAATGATGCATTGATGGACATTCCCGCTTCTGTTAATCCCAAATCATGTTTACTTCGTGCGTGTAATCAGTTCCAGTGCGAAAATAGTGAACCTTTGCTTGTAGATTTTTGCAAGATTGATAGACCGGTAATAAAGGGATTCCGAGGCAGTTGTGACAAGACACCCTGCAGAAATCAAGCTGTTGTATTCCTAATGCCCATGGAATGGTTTCCTACGGAACTTACCTATTGGTATGATTATGAAATTTATGAAGCAGATCCAGCCGAACCAAATTCATTTGATTCACTTCAGCAAGTAGCCACAGAAATCAGCGAGGATCTATGGAAGGAATCATTTGATGAGGAAGGAAATATCATCATTCCGCCTTTAGAACCGGAAATTCCCCATACCTATCCCCTGGTAGGATATGGGCGAACTACAAACACATACGCGGATTTAACCATCCCCTATCCTGAAAATCCCAACTTCCAAGCCTTGTATCCTGGTTCCTATTACATTCGAGTGCGATCGTTCAACACAACGTGCTACAGCTCTTGGAGTGAACCATTTTTGTTTCATTTTTATGAGGGTTGGTCAGCTAACCCTCGGATAACAAGTTTAAGAGGCAGTTTGAGTCAGGTAGAAGGGATCGCAATAGATGAAGAATTGGATCGCTTATATGTGGGAAACAATGGCGGGGTGCCTCATGATTCGGAAGGTTTAGTAATAAATGGAGTAGGAAGATATAATGTACAAACCATTCGTCTTAGCACATTCGAACGGTATGAATGGGAAGATAATACTGGAGTCTTTGGGTATCAAGCACTTTTGCAGGACCCATTTGGTAATAACATTGATGGACTTGCTGTAGGTGATAAACATGATATTTTTGTTGCTTCCGACCAGACGGGATATATTTATCATTATAATCGGGAATTCAGTTTATTAAAACGTATGGGCAGCGGTGTACAAGTTCCCCATAATCCAGAGACGGATACTCTTTTTTGGGGGATAGCATACTATGATAACCGTATTTATGCACTTGATGCTAACGATTACGATGATGGTGATTTCCATGAACGATATCTTTATGTTTATGATGCGGAAACGGGTGAAAAACTAGATACATGGCATGTTGCAGATAAGCTCAGTAATAAATCTTCCTCGGAATTATGGGGGATTGCCATTGACCCATGTAATGAACTTATTTATATCGCGGATAACGATTATAATACAAAGGTCGTTCGAGTGTTTAATTTACATGGTGAACAACTGATGTCTTTTGGAGCGGGAATGTTTGGAAGTCCCATTGGCATAACAGTCGGTTGCAATGGAATAATCTATGTGGTGGATGGGTATTTCGCACCAAAAGCACGGAATGTTACGGTATTCCCATTTATTATGACCCCGCTTGGTCCACAACAATTATCATGGGAATCGGAACCAATACAGATAGGATCAGGATTGTATGATGGGCGCGGTTGCACCATAGATCGTTTACATAACTTATATGTCGCAAATAATCAAGTTATTTACAAATATACACCTGACTAGGAATACCGCTTAAATGGTTTGTGCACGTACCTTTTAAAATATAGGAAAACACGTTACCTAACTTAATCGGGATTACATCCTTGCTTGGCTCACCGTGATGATTGTTATCCCGTTCGTTTTTTTTGGGATAGCTCGTTCGTATCATCGTAACGTATAAACAAGTGAGTTAATTCGATTCTGTGATTAAATCTATGGAAGTAGCTAAAAGAACTTGGAAACGAAAGATGCTACGACAAATTATGGTGATGCTAACCTACACAATCGTCAAGAATAATCAAGAACCAACAAATCAATTGAATAGATAAAAAGCATGTGAAAAGTAGCTGATTAAATGCTTATTTTTTTATGCCACTTGCGATTTTACTTTGAAAAAAGCCACGAAATTTGCTATCTTTAATATGGAAGGAAATAGGAGGACGCGGTATGTCTTACACCCAACCAGTTATAAAAAAAAGAAATGGGGGGGCACTACCCCACAATTCGTACTTACTTTCAAGAACCAGTTTTATTGGAGTCCAGTTGGTAGTGCTTCTGATACTTGTTCTAAGTGGATTCATTTCCTGTGATGATAAATTGTATGAAGCGATAACCTATAGTCCAAAAGCGATAGGACCGGAAATAGCGACACTCAATTTAAATGTATATTCCTATCATCAACCCACCGATCGATATATCGACGAACGCTGTCGTTGTGATTTTCGGGAAGAAGTAGTCGATAATGATGGTAATCTTCTTAGTTCTGAGACAAAATATCGCATCTATAAATACATAAACCCCAATGAGAGTGGAAGCGTAGATTGTAACAGTATCTGTGGGAACCATAATGATTTTACTCAACGGACAGTATGGGTTTATGAGGCTCCTTTACGGGAATGTATTACATTTAAGTTTTTACCAACTAAAGAAGCATTATCCTATAGTTTGATTGTCAATCAAAAACCAATCCGTGGGAATTGGTCCATGTATGATCCATCAACCGGCGAGTCAACACCTTTTAACAATTGGGGATTTGCTTCTCAAGATGAACGCATTGCGGAATGGAAAAAACTTGGTTTGCATGAATATATGGACGGGAATCTAACAGATAAAACCCCCCGTGAGATTCATATTGAGGTTTGTCCCGAATATTTAGGGG
>CAYPZJ010000280.1:0-6963 GCA_964414635.1 uncultured Spirochaetia bacterium | reverse complement strand
AGTGGGTTTTTCACAGGATCGGTCAAGCCTAGTCGTCAAGCATTTGAAGTTGCGCGATTACCTAAAGATGTATTGATTGAAATATCTTGCATTGCTGCAATGTCATAACCGTTCGGTGGAACAGGGACAGGACAAGATTCTCTCATACTAGGATTTATCAAATCAACTGGAACAAGAGTACAATGATTAAAGCTAATATGGCATAATGGTATGCTTTTCCATGATTTGTTGGAATAATCCTGGTGAATAATTGGATATCATATGTTCCCGAGCAGCTTTTGTATGGATCACCTGTCGATTAAGTAATCGATCGATCATATATTCTGGGCAGTCAAAACGACCATCTGGCGTATAATAAACAGCTACAGGTTGATGTTTCCCTTTGCTATCTGTCGTTTCCATCAACTGCATCTGTAGAATAATACGCCAATCTAGCATTCCCCACCATGTAAGAATTCCATCTTCCGTACTAATGAGGAGAACATCACCTTCCGGCGAGACTTTTATATCTGTTATTTGGGAATTCAAGGGAAGAGAAAGGTATTTATTATCCTCATTATTCCAATCCAGTACAAAAATATCACCGGGTATGGTACCTTTAAAGTAATAAGCATGTCCATCGGGATCTGCTGCCATTACCTTGGGATCGATGTCTTCACCTCTCACAATGATATTTTCTTCCAAGGTGGGTTCATGTGTTATTAATCCATCAATACAATATTCGATAATAGCAAATTTGCCAACCCGGGGCTGAACAATAACATAAAACGTATTTTTGTTCTTTACAGTGAATAACCGCAACGCTTGATGATGGATTGGATAGTATACATGGAGATCCATCCCACTTTCAGCAGAATATGCATTAATATAGAAATGAGAACCACTCTGAATTGGTTTTAAGAGCATCAGAATATAGCATCCATCGTAAGTATATGCCATATCCACGATACGGGTCTGCGTCGGTTTGTCTGAACCAGGGATAAGTACCTTTTCTATCAAGTTTAGCATGGGTTTTCCATTCAAACACGAATATAACGTTGCTCGATGAGCTGTTTGAAATTGAGTAGGATTCTCATTCCAACCAATGGAAAGCAGAGTATCACCTTTATAATCATAAGCCAACCTAAAATCATGATAGGCTTCCGAATAAACGATGTGCGGTTCATTTATTCCATAAGGCTTTTTGCGTAAATCCCATGTAAGAGTCGGTTGTGTAGTCGTAAGCTTGCTGCCATCAGGAGTAAATTGTAGAGTTTGCACTTTAGAATGCAATCGCGAGTCAATGATTTGGTTGTTTACTTGTAATTGATCCACAAAACGCCCCGTTGTTAGACTCCATAAGCAAATATTACGGTAACGATCTGATAAAACAGCTAACAGATCCTTACCATAGTGTACATCCCATCCTTTTATTCCCATTTCATTCAGATTTTGTTTTTCTGAACAGGAATTTTGAAATGACGATTGAGGATGTACTCGATACATCACCAGATCGTTCGCACTTAAGATTAAATAGTTCCCTCGTGGGCTAAACTCCATATACCCTACTTGATCCTCGGTTGTAAAAATTTCGAGGATAGGATTTAGCTGAATAGTCTGATTAGAAATGGAAAAGTGGAACACATGAAGGAAATTTTCTTTATCTATATAAGCAAGTTGGGATGTTGTCGTATCAATTGCGGTCTTCACTGCATCATGTTCAAGTGTTGTCCATGCAACCAATTCCAAACGCTTTCTCCAGTTAAAGTACAATACGTTTTGATCGGCAATTACAAGAAAATCATCGCTGGAGGGAAGTATCGCAACGTTAGGCTTATATTTTAATGGTAAATGTACCGGTAATGGCTCTTTAATAAGCATTCGTGTAGATGCGATATCCCAAATGCTTAATGAAAAACGGGAATCTAACAGCAACAAATGGGTCTCATCAGGGAACAAAACAAAATCCAATATAGGATTCTCCAAATCATAGATCAACCACCGAATATTATGATTCTCCATATTCCAAATTACAAGTTTGGTTAAGCCGACCTGCTGGACAATCCACTTTCCACCTGGAGAAAGCTTCATCGCTTTAACTGGTTTTGCTGCCGATTTAATATGATTCTGGTGAAAATGCGTCAGATGAAACGAGCGTGGACCACCGGAATAATTCTCAGTAAAATATAATTTATCATTCTTATATTGCAGATGACGTAATTGGGAAGCAATCCCTTCCACCCTCCGTACCTGATTTCCCTTGATTATTTCCCAAATCCAAAGGTTTCCCTGATCATCCGAAGCAAAAAATCGGGATTCTTCTGTATCCCATGTAAATGATCGATAACTTCCTCGATTAAGGGTATAAACCCGATTGGAAGCATAAAAAATACGTGAAAAAGTATGAAACCCATTTTTATGGGGAAGAATTAAATCTTCAGTCCTTGGGTTGAACAGACCGTCCAATCCATGTAAGATGTAATCGGGGAGAGTGGCATACCATGCATTTCTGATAAGGGGGTGGATTCGTACTCCTCGTTTTTCTATCCCAAATAGAAGCAGTGTATTATCGGGTGAAAAATGTAATGAACGGATTGATCGCTGATCCGATGTTTGTATCACCTCAATTAGCTGTCCGCTTGCGATGCTATATACGTTGATTCGATCATCCAATACTAATGCAAGCTGGGATAAATCAGAAGAGAAAACCGCTTGTAATGGAAACGCTCCCTCCATAGCGATGGTAAAACTTTGTTTTACCTTAAAGGTATAGGGACACCATATTTTAACCTCCCCATTCATACAGATGGAACCAACCAGATTACTATGATGATGCGAACCAATTCCGATCAACTCGGTTTGATGCTCAGTAAAAAATCCCTGTATCTTACCTGTATATACTTTGGTTATTTCTATGCAGCCATTGTGATAACCAGTGATGAGCAATTGTCCATCCTGACAAAATTCGATTATCGCAACAGATAACGATGGAGGGTAACTTCTGGTAGCAACTTCCAATCCCGTTTCAACTGACCAGAGTGAAACACGATTCCCTTTGTTCCACGTTGCTAGGAGGCGATCATCACCAGCAAGTGAAAAATTCCAAATGGAATCGCTAGGGAGAAGGATGGTAGTGATTCGTTTGAAATCACCTGTACGATACAGACTCACACAGTGATTTTCATATCCACAGGCAAGTGTCTTTCCTGTCGCACTGATTCGCATTTTTTCTATAAAAGATCCCGCTTTATATCGAATGGAGAGCAAAGGGCGGTCCAATACATTGTAAGGAATCGTATCATGTGTGATCGTGTTTAAATGAAATTCATCACAAACAGTGTGAAATAGTTTCCTTATTTTTTTTGATGGGATCACCAAATGATATACTGCGTCCTCTTTAATCCCACTCCATCCTGTTAAACCTGTTAATAAATCCTTTATAGCATTGTTTATATCGGAGGATGGATTCTCCAAATCAGCAGGATTATCTGGTGAAGCAATGTAAGCCTGTGCATCTGGTTCAATTAGATCCGTTGTATTTAATATGACATCTTCTATTATACTGGAGTTGGAATACTTTTGCTGATGATTGCTTTCCCAAAGTATACCTTGAACATTTGAGCTATTCAAACTTCCTTTCAGGTTAAGGTATATTGTTTTTCCGTACCGAAATAGATTAAATACTAATCCCGTATGAAATAACGTTTTTCCCAAAGAATTCACATAAATAAATCGATCATTCATTAGGTGCTTAATCATCTGAAACACCAACAGGTTTAAATCCAATGGCGACTGAAAACAATTTGTAGCACCTAATTTGCGAGCTTTTCGGTTTAGCTGTTGATCCAAAATCGCTGAATAGAAAAAGATAGGAATTGCCATTCGAAAAGTGCGAAATCGTCGTAAAAATTCCAATCCATCCATCCGAGGCATGATGTAATTTAGTAAAATAAGGTCAGGTTGTTGCTTTTGGGCTTTGATAAGCCCGATTTTCCCATTGTTACAAGTATCCACATCCAATCCAAGTTGTTTAAAATAAGAAGCCAGAATATCCAGGTTCAGCTCATTATCATCGATAATGAGTAACTGGTAACATTCTGGAAAGACAAAACCTGCCATGATACTTCTCTAACTCCTTTATGGATTGAATCATAAATACCCCGTAGTGGGCTACCTATGTAGTAACGGCGCTTTTAATGTATATCCAACACACTTTCAGAATATTAAAATGAGCACCTAGAGCCATCCCTAGTACCTATGGGCACTTAAAATTATGAGAGTAATTAGTCCAGGATTCATTTCGGCTTCACTCAATGAACGCGCACTGAGCGTAGTCGAAGTGTGGAACAATTTTAGTTGTCCCAAGGTACTAGTAAGATAACAAAAGATTTTTAATTTGGTCGAATACATCGGTATCGGAGAATTCGCCGTTGACAAGATCCTGAAAATACATTATCTTGAAAAGCGGACGTATCGGAAGGTTCAGCTTTGCAATGATACACCTACGTACTTGTACCCATACCGTAGAAGGAGACCAGCATGGCTAAATGGCTTGTGGCAAGCACCACCCTTGTTCTATTTATAATGTTTAGTTTTACGTGTGTTGTGCCCGTAGAAAATCCAGACAACACACCCACCACTTCCTCTTCTTCAACTCAGCAAAATATTGCTGATACAACCCCACCTGGACCTTGTATTAATTTCATTGTTCAATCGGGAAGTGGAAAAGCATTTTTATCCTGGTTGGTCCCTACAGATGATGATTTAAGTTGCGTATTAATTGTCCGATCCGATACAGCAGCAGTATTTGAACCCGAAGATGGAAAGAACTACTCCGATGGATCGACATTGAAAAGTACTGACGGTTTGGTTACAGGAACTGTTTTAGGAAAAACATTGGAAGCATATTTCGAAGATGCCGTATCCTGTGATACAGTCTATTTTTATCATCTAATTGCTTACGATACATCTTTGAATTACTCAGTTCCAGTTAGTCAATCTTTTACGCAATCCCATTCGTTGTTTAAGACATTGTTTTTTAATGATTACACTTCTGCTAGTGTTTCAGCCATATACCGAGAGGATACGAATGAATTTTCGTTCGTATTTGATAATAAAGAACAGGGGAATTACGATATCTTCTTCATGCAAGCCAGCCAATATGGAGTAGTGGATGAAGAAAGTAAAGTGACCATCAATGCATCCTCAAATTTTCAAGTAGAACCTCGGCTTATTTGGTCTGGTACCGAATACGGTGTGGTTTGGACGGATTACCGTAAATCAGAATCCAATCCAGATATTTACTTTGGAAAATTGGATAGCAATGGTAATTACATTGGAGATGGTAATGGAAACGACGAGCTTGCTATTTGTCTTGAAAATCATGAACAAACGGCTCCCATTATTTGCCCCAACGGAGACAAATATGGGATTATCTGGCAGGATTACCGAAAATTTGACTACGATGTGTATTATGCACAAGTTGATGCAACAGGAGCGCTACAGCCTCCTCTTGATCCGCCAGTGGGTGTTGCCATCGTAAATACAAACGATAATGAATTGGCGTCGGGACTCATTCCTACTTCCACTAGCGAATTTGCAGTATTTTGGTTGGATGCGCGAAATGTTGTGGAAAACGAAGAATACACCGATATTTATTATAAAAAAATAGATTTAGATGGAACTGAAACCCAAGGGGAGCTATCGGTATTCACCAGTTCCTCTGAATTTTCCCACTTAAAAGTAGCAAAATCAGGCAATACTGCAGCCATCGCTTACGCAGAAAAAATTGATGATTTGTGGATTGCATCAAGTGCTTTGGTCGATTTAACACATCCAACAACCCCTCTCATTGCTGGCAGTACTGTTCAGTTTAACAATAACACTGCTACGGATCAATATCCAGTGGATATTCAAACAACCAGTGATGGATCCTTCATCATTGCCTACAATACCTTCAATACAGGTACAGAAGATATTCAATTGGTAGTTATTTCCGGAACAGATGGTTCCATTCTTGAGGGTCCACGTCCTGTAGTCAATCAGATTAATTCTGATATCACACCTTCCATATTCTATATCGATGGGCAATATAGCTGTATTTGGAATCGGCTACACACTCCCACATTGAATGGCGTTACGTCGATTTTCTTCACACTATTGTGCCCGTAGACCATCATAATTTAATAGTATGCTGGAAGGTTTTGCACTTCACTTTCAAAATAACTCCTATACAGGTATATAAATTGAGGTTTTGTATGAAAAAAATAGTAACTCTGATCATTTGTTTGATTCTAATAGGAATTTCTTTACAGAGCTGTACACAGACGGCTTCCCGTCAAGATGGCAAGTCTACAACGAGTGTCAATAATGATGTGGATCTAAAACAGGCTCCCCCGCGATTAATACCATTAGAAGACTTCTTTAGAAATCCTGAGAAAACGGGGTATCAATTATCACCCCAAGGTGATTATCTCTCCTTTTTACAACCTTGGGAAAATCGCTTGAATATTCATATCACAAAAATTGGGACAGAAGATGTGACTCGAATTACGGAATCAACAACGCGAGATATTCAAGCCTACTTTTGGGCAAATAATGAACGGATTGCCTTTTTGCAAGACAATGGTGGGGATGAGAATTACCATTTATTTGCTGTGGATCGAGATGGCAGCAACCTTAAAGAGTTAACCCCGTTTGAGGGTGTGAAAGTAACTATTGTTGATGATTTAAAGAAGCAAGAAGATTTTATGCTGATTTCTATGAATCAACGAAATGCACAGATATTTGATGTTTACCGGATTCAAATACACACGGGGGAATTGGAGTTGATAGCCGAAAATCCGGGGAATGTGGCGTTCTGGATGAGTGATCATGAGGGCAAACTCCGAGTTGGGGACACAACGGACGGAGGGAATACTGGGTTAATCTATCGTAAAACCGAATCCAATCCGTTTGAACCAATTCTCCAGACAGATTTTCGAA
>CAYPZJ010000279.1:0-6991 GCA_964414635.1 uncultured Spirochaetia bacterium | reverse complement strand
CCCATCCCCCTGGTTATTCGTAGATAACCAGGGAAACCAATTATCCAAAAGCCAGGCGTATGTTATGTTACGCAAGCAGACGCTCAAAGCGGGGATCCCCAAAAAAATCACCCCACATTCGCTACGGCATGCATTTGCCACACACTTATTAGAAAATGGAGCTGACATCCGCAGTGTTCAAGAACTGATGGGACATCAGGATATTAGTTCCACACAGATATATACACGAATTACGCGAAACCAATTACGGAAGGTATATTATGAACACCACCCCCATGCATAGCACAACCGTTTTGTTTGTTCGTAAGAAGGGAAAGGCGGTTATGGTTTCCGATGGTCAGGTAACTTTGGGTCATGCGGTTGTGAAACGTCAAGCTCGAAAGGTTCGCAAAATGTATGAAGATAAAGTGCTTGCCGGCTTTGCGGGTTCCGCAGCGGATTCCATGACGTTATTCGAACGGTTTGAATCCAGACTCAATGAATTTAGCGGGGATCTGACACGAGCAGCGGTGGAACTTGCAAAGGATTGGCGATTGGACAAAGTATTGCGTCGTTTGGAATCCATCATTATTGTCGCGGATAAAAGCAAATGTTTTCTCATCAGTGGTGGAGGGGATGTGATCGAACCGGATGATGAGGTGGTAGCGATAGGTTCAGGTGGGAATTATGCCTACGCTGCAGCCCGCGCTTTACATGAACATACGGATTTAGCTGCGAAGACCATTGCTACCGAAGCGATGAATCTCGCAGCAGAGATCTGCATCTATACCAATACTCATTTAACCATAGAGGAAATTAAATAAATACGGAACCTGGTTCCAGAATTCGCTAGTACGGTTGCGATACCTGAGCAAAAGCGATTGAAAACAAGAGGAGTTATGCATGCCACGAAAGACAAAGAAAACATCCAGCACCGATAAAGCCATTCAGCAGTTGGATAGTTTAACCCCAAGACAGATTGTTGCTGAATTGGATAAGTACATTATCGGACAGGATGATGCTAAGAAAGCGGTGGCGATTGCGTTACGGAATCGAGCGCGGAGAAAAGCCATTGAAGAAGATATGCGGGATGAAATTGCTCCCAAAAACATTATCATGATTGGACCCACCGGCGTTGGAAAAACTGAGATTGCTCGTCGGTTATCTAAACTAGCGGGTACCCCTTTTGTTAAGGTTGAAGCAACAAAATACACTGAAGTGGGATATGTGGGACGGGATGTGGAAGCGATGATTCGGGATCTTGTTTCGATGAGTATCAATCTGGTAAAAGAAGAAATGCGAAGGGAAGTTACAAAAAAGGCTGAAAAAGCAACGGAGGATACCCTCGTTGATTTACTCCTTCCACGTGGAAATCGCCGTGTGTACGGTGAAGAATTCAAACTGACGAAAGAGCGTTTAAGACAGCAATTGCGGAATAGGGAACTGGAAAATCGGATTGTGAAATTACGAGTGCAACAGAATCAGACCCCCATGGTGGAAATCTTCCCGAATATTGGGATGAGTGATATCGATTTAGAGTTCCAAAACCTGATGAGTAGCATCATGCCCAGCAAAGAGAAAGATAAAAAAACATCGGTAAAGGAAGCTCGAAAAATCCTAATGGAACAGGAATACGAGCGGTTGATCGATACCGAAAAATTGGCTTCAGAAGCGATTAAACGAGCTGAAGAAATGGGTATTGTTTTTATTGATGAAGTAGATAAAATTGCAGGAAGGGAGAGTAAAAGCGGTCCGGATATATCTCGTGAAGGCGTTCAGCGGGATATCCTGCCAATAGTAGAAGGATGTGCAGTGCATACACGGTATGGGATGGTGCGGACGGATCATATCTTATTCATCGCAGCGGGAGCATTCCACACAACTAAACCCTCGGATCTAATTCCTGAGCTCCAGGGACGGTTTCCAATTCGAGTTGAATTGGAAGCGTTAACAAAAAATGATTTAATGCGAATTCTCACCACTCCCAAAAATGCATTGATAAAGCAGTATACCGCATTGCTTGCGACTGAACAGGTAACTCTGGAATTTCAAAAACCGGCGACCGATTTAATCGCCTCTATTGCTTTTGAGGTGAATGCAAAAACGGAGAATATTGGTGCCCGTCGGTTGCATACAATTTTGGAAAAATTGTTAGAAGACATATCGTTTGAGGCACCCGAACGAGAAGGTGAGACCATTCGTATCACTCAAAAATACGTGCAGGACAAAGTAGGAGATATTGTAGAAGATCGGGATTTATCCCGCTACATTCTCTGATACCTAGGTTTTTTATTGGTAGGTTGAAGATCTACCGTTGTGTTGGACTAGTCGCGGGAGACAAACTGCCAGGTTTGGGTTCGATCGAAAGGTCCCCACCATCCACGTACTTTCAAGGTATTATTTTCAACCCACATGGTGCAGCTATAGATTTTTCCTTTTTCCGGATCGAGGATTTCGCCATCCCCCCAATAATCCCCACGGTTTCTCATATTGGTAACAATATCCATCCCAAGTATCGGTTGATTTCGTCGATAGTCCTCACAAGCAGTACAACGAGGATTGGATACGCTTACGTTAATCAAACGGACAATTTTACCGAATAGCTTTCCTCCTCGTTCGTAGATTTGAACATAGGCGCGGGGTTGTCCCGTTTCATCATCGATGGTTTTCCATATTCCTATGGGGGATTGGCTAAACGCAACCGAAGCGGCAGTGAAAGCAAATGCACATACAAGACCCATAATAAATAGGGTTCGCATAGTAACCTCCGAAAAAAGTGGAATCGGTATTGATAAGTAACATAGCACATTCTTTGGCTTTGTCAATAGAATCTTTGTATGGCGGCTACACGGTGTTAGATCTGGTTTGAAAAAAAATAAAAAAGCTCCTAAATTCATATTGACTTTTTTTTCAATTTAAAATTTGAAAGCATCCGTGTTCTGAATACCTTTTGTTAGATCTCCAGGGATTCAAATTTTCACTTTTTTCTAAAACCCCCTTGACGTTTAACCGACCAGATTATTATTATTGTGCTGATTTCAAGATTTGTGTCTTGTATTTTGGGGGGGGAAATGCCACTACAGGTCACGAGACCGTCCATTTCCGCAGCTAACCTATTATCTACTATCGTATTTCACCAGCAAAAAAAATTAAAGTTTTGGTGGGGGCGACCGATAACACGCGTATCGATGGTTCTCGACCACTTACACGTCTTTGTATGGTTGAAATTATTAAACCAATCGGGAGGGGAACAATGATGGTTGAAAGTATGTTAGCTGCGATGGACTTAGTGGCACGTTCTCTTGATGTGGAAAGCACGAGGAAAACAGTTATAGCAGACAACCTCGCCAATGCGGAAACGCCGTATTTCAAACGTTCCATGGTTACTTTTGAAAAAGAACTGTTTCGAGCGATGAAAAGCGAGCACGATTCCGTTCATCCATTCGCTGCTAAGATGACCAATGAAAAGCACATTCCATTCGAGCGCCCAAAAGATTATCGGGATGTGACGGGTAAAATCCAGGTGGATTATCCCAGTTCCTATACCAATGCGGAGAACAACGTGGATCCTGAAAAGGAAATGGTGGACTGGGTTAAAGCAAATGAACGATATGAAGCTATGACAACCATCTTGGACCGATATTTCCGACGCATTAAAATGGCACTACGATAAGTGTCTATGAATCGAATGAATCTAATCGAATGGAAGGGGAATATGTATGGGAATGTTTGACAGCATGAATATTGCCGCTACCGGGCTTTCTGCCCAGCGGCTTCGAATGGATGTTCTGGCGAATAACATCGCCAATGCAGAAACCACCCGAACACCAGAAGGTGGGCCTTATAAACGACAAACCGTAGTCCTTCGACCGGTGAATGAGCGTCCAACCTTTGAAAGCTATTTGCTTCCAAAAACGTTGGAACATGGTGCTGGTAAAGGGGTAAAGGTGGTTCGTATTGCTGAAGATTCGGCGGAACCACGTCTAATTCACGATCCTTCCCATCCGGACGCATTTAAATCGGGTCCGATGGCTGGGTATGTAGCCATGCCGAATGTGAATCCTGTTGTAGAATTTGTGAATCTGATGGCTGCGCAACGAGCGTATGAAGCGAACATCACTGTAATTCAAGGTCATAAACGAGCGTTTGAACGGGCGTTAATGATTGGATTACGTTAATAAAGTGATGAAAAAGGGGACTAATCATGTTTTTTAATTTTTCACTCGTATCATCCGAAACAACAGGTCAAGCTGTGGCAATGCAAGTTACCCATCCGAAGCACCTGAAAGCAAAAGATTTTTCTTCACAATCAGGAGATAAGGTTTTGGGCAATTTTTCTGATGCATTGAGTACTGCGTTTTGGGATGTAAACAGATTGCAAAAAGAAGCCGATACAGCGGTTCAGCAAATGGTCATCGCACCGGAAACCATTGATATCCACGAAGTGACCATCGCAATGGCGAAAGCTGAAGAATCCTTGAATTTTATGAAAACGGTTTCTGAACGAGTCATTCATGCTTATCGTGAATTATCACAGATGAGATAAGTTTGAACGATAAATCCAACACAGCGTTCGAATAGAAAGCGGTTGTTGGGTATCCTTATTATTATAGCAAGATGGATCCTACCTCGGTAGGATGAATGCGCCCATGATTCCCTTAATGAAGGGAAAATAACCGGTACCGTTTTTAAATCGCGGTTATTTAGAGGGAATCTGGAGCGCTCTTCAACTCTTTCTTTTGGGAGGGAAAGATGAGAGATTTTTTTACACGCATGTGGAACCAACTCAAAACGGTTCTTCAGAAAATACCTATGGTGGGACGCATCATTTTTGTAGTAGCAGCCATAGCCGTTGTTATCGGCTTGATTCTACTTGTGAGCTTCTCCTCCGCAGATCAAACCTACATCCTCTACGATCGATTAACCGAAACCAACTACGAACGTGCCCAAGATCATTTAGATGAACTCGGTATCGCCTATTCAAAAAATGATTCCGAACGCGCAATTTATGTGTATAGTGAATCCGCTCGGGATCGTGCTCGAACTGCATTGGGGATGAATAATGCTTTGGAGCCACAACCAGGGTTTGAGTTTTTTAGAGATGTGGGAATCGGTGTAACACGGGTAGAAAAACAGGTCATGTTACACAAAGAAATACAAGACCAGCTGAGACGAACCTTGATTGCGCATGAAGATATTCAGAATGCAACGGTCAGTATTTCATTTGAAAACGATAGTCCGATCCTCGCTCGATTAAGCGAAGAAAATCCAGTTACCGCTTCCGTTGGGCTGGTTCCTGCACCTGGATCGGAGTTTACGACAAATAAAAAGAAAATCGAAGGATTGCGTACTTTTATAGCTTATTCCGTGAAGGGGTTGAAGGAAAAAAATGTGACGATCATGGATAACGTTACTATGGAGTGTTTAACGTGTAAAATTGACTCCGACGATTTTGGGGATGGAAAGTTTGATGATATCAAGCATCAAGGCAAAGTGCGTAAGGAATTGGAATCCGAGTACTATAACGAAATTGCCTTGCTATTAGAAAGGAATTATCCAAATCGTTATACGTTGGCGGTCAATATGGAGTTTAATTGGGATCAAAAAGAAACCCAGGAGACCGCATTTATACCAACAGAAATTCGTCCGAAAGATCCAAACAATCCCATAAGTAAAGCGGAAATGCAGCTGGAAATCCCCGTTAGTACTCAAACTACCGAAGAAGTGTTTGAAGGTCCTGCTGCACCCCTACCAGAGGGATCCCCCGGTTCCGAATATTCCCCACCACCTGGAATTATGGAATTAACGGATCGTTATACCCGTTATAAAAAGACCGATACCCTAATAAATAATGAAATGAGTCGAAAGCTGTCTATGGTTAAGGAAGAACCGTATCGGATCAAAAAGGTGAATGTGGTGGTTACTCTTGATGGCTTATGGCTTAAAAAAGTAGATAAAAATGGGAATTACATCGTTAAAGATGGGAAAATTGAGCGGGAATACCTGACTGATTCCATAACCCAAGAAAAAATTAACGAAACCCAGGAACAAATTGAAGCGTATGTTGGAATCCTGGATACACAAAGTATAAATGAAGTAAAAGTGATTGCTCGTCAGTTTGACCGCTCTGAGGAGCATTTAGCAGAAGATCAAGCATATCTCGCAGAATTAGAAGCCCGGCGTACTACAACGCTTGTATTACTAATTATACTTGGTTTCATTATCCTGACAATCGTATTCCTGTGGTTACGCCATATTTATTATAAGAGAAAACGTGCGAAAGAAGCCGAATTGGCTCGTCAGAAAGAACTCATGCGACAAGCAGCATTGCGTATCGCAGAGGATGAAAGCCTCATGCTTGATATGTCGGATGAAGATAAAGCTCGTATGGAACTCCAGGAAAATGCGATCAATATGGCTCGAGAAAAACCAGATCAGGTTGCTCAAGTGCTACGTACCTGGATGTCGGAAGAATAAGTATGATAACATAACCGTTATGGGAGGGGAACCGTCGTTATAGCGGTACATATATAATGGTTATGAAGAAAGGGTAGAGTCATCTACTAAGATGATTCTACCCTCTTCTACCTGGAATAAAAAAAGTCCATGAAGAATTATGTTTTCGTCGAAAATAAAGATAGGCATATACGCCCATTATGGATTACATTACTAAGTATGGACACTCCATATTTCGGTTACGCCCCGGAGGTTAGGCTGTGGCAAAACAAATCTTCAAAGAAGCTAGTATCAATGTGCTAACAAAAGCACAACTCATCGATTCTCCTAATTATGTCGTAGATCAAACAAAAGGAAAAGACAAAGACGACGAGAAGAAAGAAGATGAGAAACAAGAAGAGATCCGACCATCTGTAGAAGAGATTGAACTGGAATTCCAACAAAAGAAGATTGAGTTTGATCAGGAGATGGATCAACGGAAGCAAACCATGCTTGCCGAAGCGGAAAAGATAAAGAAGGATGCTGAAACATGGGCGTTTAATAAGGTAAAAGAAGC
>CAYPZJ010000278.1:0-7008 GCA_964414635.1 uncultured Spirochaetia bacterium | reverse complement strand
GGGTGGGACAAATCTTTTTGCTCAGGCTACATTGGTTCAATGCAAACTCCATCAGAATGTAGTAGGCTTGGATGAAACCTTTGCGGTAGAAGTATACGTGGAGGGGCGGGATGCGGGAACCATACGAACAGATGGCGTCAGTTCTGATTTTACTGAAGTGGGTACCAATCAAGAATCAGGACAAGAATTTTCAATCATTAATGGGAAAGCCTCCCAAAGCGTATACACCCGGCATTTCGTTTATTTCAAACCAACCAAAGAAGGCGTTCTAACACTGAATGGAATTAGCGCCAATGTGAGCGGAAAATCGTATAACTGTCCATCATGGGACGTTCGCGTCGTAAAATCCCAACAGTCTCCCCAACAACAGCATAGAAGCCAACGTCAGTCATTATTTGATTTATTAAATGATATGGATCGTATGCAGGATGATTTTTTCAACCCCTTTTCCAATCGAATCCGCCGCGATCCGACGTACTTTGATCCGGTTATTTATATTGATGAACCCAAACCATCCTATTACGTTGGGGAAGCGGTCGTGTTGAATGTTAATTTGTATGTTCCACTGAACTATCCACGAGATTTTAGAACGGGATTACTCGGGCAGGATATTATAACAAAAAATTTTTGGGTACCGGATTATGATGCCCCTGCTGAACCAGTAGTAGAAACCGAACTGCATGGTAGACCCGCACGAAAGATTCTTCTGGATCGGATCATATTAATACCGAATCAAGCGGGTACAGAGACCATCGGTCCATTGACCATGGTGCTCTTCGAGCGGTTAACACAAAAACAAAAATTTTTAGACGCGCTGCAAAATAATCCTGCCATGGTGAATCGATTTTATAGCGAAGCAGGGGAAACCAGCAATCATGTCGTAATTAAGACCATCCCCCTTCCAGAGCAAAATCGCCCCTTGTCCTACTCTAATTTAGTGGGACATTTTGATATGGAAACGCGATTGGATAAATCCATTATATCCCTGGATGAGAGTGTGAATTTAACCGTTGCATTAAATGGATACGGCTATCCCAAATCCTTAGATCCTCCAAACCTGGAGTTTCTTGCGGATCAGTTTACATATTTCAGCCCTGAAACCCATGTGGAATTTTATGTGGACGAAGCGAAAATTCATTTTACTAAGGAATTTACATTCAGCCTGGTTCCCAAAGCCACGGGAACGGTAACAATCCCAGCGATATCCTATACCACATTTGATCCGGAATCCGAACAATATACGACGATAGCCTCCGAACCACTGGAGTTGAAAATTTTGCCAGGAACCGGTGTGAACCACCCTATTGTGACTCACGATGAGACGGACGCGACCGATTCTGCGGATCAAAAGAACGAAGACGGCTCCCTTGTTCCTGTACTACCCCATGGCTTTGTTAATTATTATACTTCGCCTACTTCTTCTACATCCCATCCTGATCCAGGGGCTTATGTACCTGTAATGGTGGTGGTTGCAGGATTTGGAATCGTAGCAATTCCGTTAGGGATGGGGTTGTTTATTGCGAGGCGGAACCGATTGGAAGATGAAGGATATGTCCGTCGGAGATCGGCTCGAAAGGAACGGTTGAAACGTTATGCAAAATTATCACAGTATGCACAGGCGAATGATGCGGCGGGGTTTTATAAAGAAGCAGAAACGCTCTATTTTCGGTATTTTTCTACTTTTTTGGGAATTCCCTTTTCCGAATTAACATTGGAGAAATTGGTGCGAGAGATGGAAGCGGAATCGATTGATTCAAAGTTGATTCAGACCATTCGAGATATATTAACAAAAGCGCAATCCATCTCGTATGCACCGAGTCTGATTGCAAATCAAAATTTGAGAACAGATTATGAAATCATACGAACGAGCTTTCGTACGTTGGAACAAATGCTCGAAAAGAAATGAGGTAGTATTGACGTGGTATTTAAGGTGTTTGGTGTACAGCATTTGATTAGATGGATAGCGTTGTTGGCACTGTTCTTACTTCCCTTAGCAGCGTATCCCCAATCCAATTCCATACCGTTGATGGAAATGGGGTTACCAGAAAAACCAACCCCTACAATTGATGATCCTGCTGCATATTTTGAAAAAGCACAGGAGCAATTAAACGCAGAGAATTTAGATGGAGCTTTAACACGATATCGGGATCTGATTGATGCGAACCATGGGACGGCATCGACCTGGTTTAATCTGGGGGTGATATACGCACAACAGGGTGAAATTGGAGAAGCCATTCATGCCTTTAAAAATGCCCTTATCTTACGACCGGATTGGCATGAAGCCACAGAAAATCTGAATGCCCTTCGGAATCTCGTACCAGAAGCCTACCAAACCCATGAAGTCCCACTCACAATCCAAATTTTGTTCTTTTTTTACTATTTGTTACCGTTTCCTGCTGTACTCATGCTGCTTGGGGTGTTTATACTAATAGGAAGCGGCGCTTGGTGGTATTATTCTTACACACTCCATAGAAATCCACGGTTTTTATGGGTTACTATTATAGGATTTAGCCTGGCTTTGCTAACCCTGGGAGATATGCTGGTTATGTATATCAGCTATGTGTCAGAAGAAGCGGCTGTCCATGGAGTTATCATCGAGGATGCGCCCTTTCGACTGCTTCCTTCGGAGCAAATCAAAGAAAATGAAGTTCTTCCTGAAGGAACGGAGGTATATATCTACGAAACCTCTCAGGAGCGGTGGAAAAAAGTAATGCTCCCGGATAATCGGGATGGTTATGTACGAGAGGAACATGTTAATGAACAAGTTACCTCTCCGTAAAGGAGTATGCGTTATGAAACGATTGTTGATTATAGTTAGTCTTTTTATCACGCTTGTTATGGTATTTCCCCTCGCCGCACAAAACCGCGGCTTAAACCTTCAGCCAGGAGAGATGTTTGTTTTTAAAATTCGGGTATTCGGGTATGAAGTAGGGACCCAAGTCATGCACCTACTTCGAGAGGATTGGGTACGCGGACAACGATGTTGGAAAGCAACGGCTATCACACAAAGTACCCCTCAATTACGAGAATTAGCACGTATTGTTACTGGTAAGCCGTATGAATTACGGGATGTGTTTATGACATACATGCGGCAGGATAATTTTAACCCCGTACGCGTTCTGAAGGGGATTAATGAAGGAGGATGGATAGATAATGTTCGAATCGAATTTTTTACCCAGGAAAAGCAGGGCGTCTATTATAATAAAGTGATCCAATCTGGTGAACGATTCAGTTGGAATGGAGAAATCCTGGATGTGCTATCCATCATTTATTATATACGAAATAAAGATCTGACGCCAGGAAGCGTCTATAGCTTCAATTATCTGGATGAACGTACATTTGAAAGCCAATCATCTGTGGTACAAGTGGACAACTATACCATTACCCGGAATGGGCAACAGCACGAAGTCTTACGGGTGCATCAAATTGAGGGTGATTCCGATTTGAATATCGAAGTGTTCCTAACCAAGGATCCCTCTCATAAACCTATTCGCATTACTTTGGGAGCCTTTCAGGTAGCCAATTATGGGGTAATTGATGTTGTCGGTGATTTAGTTTGGTTTCGAGAGAATGGATCGACACCCATTCCATGCCGCATTCAACGTTTGATCGGAATGCCCGCCAATTGCAATTAATTTGTATTCTTTATCTAATCCATAAGGCTTTTCCTTTGGTAGAATACATTTCTATTGAATGTCTTATTGAATACGGGTTTCATCAATCACCCGTGCTGATTCGGGGATCGGGATTTCAAAATACGCAGGATCTACTGATTTGTAGATGGGATAGATTTCGGTGATACGGGTGATGATCTTTCGAATCACTACGACTTCCCCTGCTATCACATCCAGCTGTTCAAATTGGCGTTTATAGGCAAAACAGGAACATTGCGTTTCTGATCCTACCGACGCATATTTTTCATAAGTCACACGGAATTCCGGAGTCTCATCCCGGTATTGTACAAGGTGATGGATATAGCACAACCCCGGTTCCAACATCACAAATTGTTTTAATCCCGTATCGTTAGTTAGAAGATATCCGTACCCCTTTTTCTCAACAACACAATCTTCTTGAATGGGAACCGATCCCCGGACTAATTCCAAGAGTTGGCTCAAATCCAATTGGATATCAGAAAAATAGCGGGATAATTGAAGCGTTTCTAAAAGCCCCTTTACAACTACGGGATCTTCATCGGGGTACAAGATAAGCAACGTAATAACATCCTGGTTTTGCACACAGTACAGCAATTCCATACCCAAGGTGGCGTCTTTCAGTACTAATTTCAACCGATCAGCAGGTTGATCCACTACAATATCGCCTTTCAAATTGGGAATTTGCTCGTCGGCTTCCTGGATGATCGCCATATCAAAATGGGCGGCAAACGAGGGGGTTTGTTTTTGGTACGCTAGTTGTTCATCCAATTGAAAGGAACACGGTTCATCGGTAATGATACAGGTTTGACATGTGCCGTTGGATCCGCATTGTAGCAAGATAAGCGGGGATATAAGCAGGATTAATGGAAGTAGCAAGGCGGATTTTTTCAATATGGAACGGGTGATCATGAGTGTCCGTTTTGGTGCTTTGCGTAGATGTTTTCAATCACGGATGCATACACTGCTTTGAGGTTTCGGTTTTCGGCTCGGCTTTGTGCAACACGGAGCACGTTTACAAAATAGGGATAGCCCAGATCCTGCATAAAGTCAAGCACGACGGCTCGGTGGTAAATATCATCCAACCGACGGCTAATATATTGTACGTACGAGGTTTCGTAGCCATATCGCTTCAACATATGATATGCCACGCCCAATTTTACATAAATACTGGAATCCCGATTGTATACATCCATCAATTGATCTTTCCCTTCGGATTCGTTATAATCCAGGAATGTGAGGGATAAAATAGCAGTGAATCGGACCTCATGGGCTGGATAGGAAGTACAACTCCACAAAATATCCTTCCCTTCATTAATACGAAGTCGTCCAATCCCCAGAATGGCGGAGCACTTTACTAATAAATGCCGTGAATTCTCTGCCAGATATAGAAGCGGACGGATTTCATCTCCGGTACCTCCGACACGTCCTAATGCTAGCGCTAAAAATGCGATGAGTTCTTGATCTCGTTCATTTCGCAAAAATTGAGTTAAAGGCAGCACAATGTCTTCGTTACCCAGTTTACCCGCTGCCCAAATGAGTTTCTTTTTGATGCCTTTATTTTCTTCCACCCGTAATCGTTCGATTAAATGAGGCACGATCCCTCTGTAATTGCCTGCCACAGCGGTGTTTAAGGCACGGTCACGGATTACACGGGAATCATCATTGATTCCATATTTCAAAATATTAATACAGGCGGCTTCATCCGTATGATAAACCTGATCCTCTGTACCTAAATAGCGATTCCCCATGGTGTTGATGAATGCCTGGGGGAGGATATTCATGGTTTGTATCCGTTCCAACCGCGCAAAATATGTTTCCCAATCAAAATCCTGATCCTCAGGGGGAATGCTATAACCAAGTAGGGGAGAACAGAACAATAGAACTAACGTGAGTAGTAAACCAAATTGGGCGTTCATAAGCACTTCCTTCTCTTGCTGCCTTAGGCGTGGTAATCCTGTAACCAATCACTGGAGGGCGTTTTATGCACCTAACTCAATTATCGGAAACCCCTGCGTATTGATACATAAAAAATATCACCTTCTTGGAGAAGTTCAGGATTTTTCCTGCAAAGCTGCTCGATTCTCATGTTTCGAACCGTCATCCAATTGGATTTTTTGCAAGAAATCAGCTAGGGCGCGAACGGCAAGATGATTATCCTGGGTGATCTGTTCCAAATCTGTTTTAATCGCTGTTAAATGGTCGGTTTCTTTATTTTGATTCAACACTTTCGTTCCTACGGTTTGAGCGATTTCGACGAAACTGCGTGCAGCAGCCTGGACTTTGTCACTGTTCTCTTTTTGATTGTGTGTCAGATTAGATATGGTATTCGTTGCTTCCAGGAGTGTTTGAATGGATCGTTGTATATCTTCTGCTCCGGTTCGGTGTTCCGTTATAAAATGGTGAACTTCCATTAGATTTTTGGTGGTGGATTCCACATGATTAAACATGGTCCCAAGCGATTCATTCACCTCCGTTACCCGCTCTGTTCCTTCATCCACCCGGTTTAACATATTTTGAATGTAATCAATGATTTCTTTTGCCGTCGATCCACTCACATTTGCCAAATTCCGAATTTCATTCGCCACCACTGCAAAACCACGCCCGACCGTACCCGCACGCGCTGCTTCAATGGTAGCATTCATCGCCAGTACATTGGTTCGATCCGCGATCGCCACGATGCGTTCCACATGTTTGGATACCTGATCCGAGGCTTCACTAATGGAATGAATGGAATCCACAAATTCGGATAACGTCTTCCGACTACTATCGGATAAATCGGATAATTCACGGGCATAACGGGTGGTCGTATCAATGTTTCTTCCCATCTCATGGATCGTACTTACCATTTCCTCCACACTGGAACTCACTTGTTCCACAAATGCAGACTGCTCCTGCACTTTCTCACTAATTCCTATAATTTGTTCCATCACACTCCGGATGGACTCGTCCGTAATTTGACTTTGGTTGAGTTGCTTTTCACTCTCCGCTTGGATAGCATCATTCAATGTATTCATATTGCCAATGATTTCATTAGCTCGTTGTACCGTTGATACCAGATTATCGTTTGTATGTTCTATAGTAGAACTGGATTCTTTCACCGTAACCAGAATTTGATTCCAATTAGTAAGAAAATGATTTAATCCGGCGGCAATCTCCCCAATCTCATTGAAATTCACAATCGAAACCCGCCGTGTTAAATCGCCTTCTCCAGAAATCAAATCGGTTATCTTGGAACGCAATAGATAAATAATAGAATCGAATTCACGCCGATTAAAAATATACAAAAAACTTGAAAAGAGCACGATAATCCCCAATCCTAGAAACCACGCACCATGATACGTCGGCATCGTTCCCC
>CAYPZJ010000277.1:0-7038 GCA_964414635.1 uncultured Spirochaetia bacterium | reverse complement strand
GAAGCTCGCACCTTAAAGGTGTATGATATCCAGACCTTTCCTATGCAGGAAGTGCGAAGTATTACTAACCACTTCTTTGAGGGGTTTATTCCTATGGAAGATAACTCCAATCGTTTAATCGCTTGGATTGGTAAGCGGTATATCCAACAGGGTGAAGAACCGTGGGTTTATTTTTATCCTTCCGATGGGAATTATTATACAGAACCCGGTTTTTATGTAATAAATATTGCGAATCCTTCCGCTCCAGCGGTAATTGGAACGTATAAGGATAGCAGCATGCGCAGTATTTACTTCAATGGGGAAACGGGATATGCCCTTTGTCGGGTTGCGAATGGTGATAAGCAATCTGTTTATGCTGAAGAATGGATATTGAAAGTGCTATCGATCCATGCTGGAACGATAACGGAAGTCACATCAATCCCTATGCCTGGATTAACCACAAATATGTATGGTAAAGCCGTTACAAAAACGTATGATCAGGAGTCAACGGATTGGTACTATTATCCGGAAACCTACCAGTGTATGCAAACCAAAGGCAAATATAATACGAGCATGTTTTTTAGTTTTAACCAGCCGATGGGAATCAAAGGTAACACACTCTATATTGGAATCCCGGGTGATGGTATTTTGATTTTCGATATCAGTATTCCGACAGAACCTGTGCTGCTTAATGTGCTCAAACACGAGTACCAGATTAAGAAAATGGAAGTGGTAGATAATCTACTTGTGTTATTAGATCATGAAGGAGTTAAACTGATTGATATTACGTCGACGCAAGATCCAAAACTCCTCAGTTATTTTAAAGTGAGCTGGATGGAGGATATAGCGGTTCATGATTCTGCTCTATATGTAAGCGGTCCCTGGGCTGGATTAGTGAAACTGGATATATCGAGTCCTTCTTCTATAACCGAATTGGGTACGGCACCGATTGATCAAATCAACAGTATTATCAGTGTAGATCAAACAGGTGTGTGGTGTGCAAGTGGGAAGAAAGGTGTTATCAACCTGAATGGTTTTATGCAATAGAACAACGAGAATTGAGACCGATTTATTTGAGCCAGACGATCGTGGCACCCATTCCCCCCTGCCGGCGATCGGCTGGCTTAATATATCGAATATAGGCTTTTCCATACTGATGTAACCAGTTAATAACGGATGTTTTAATTTTCGCCCCCCCTTTGGAATGTTTTCCCTTCCCATGAATAATTTTTATAACTTTCCGATTCTTTCGAAAACTCTCTTGAACAAACCATTGCACGATCTTTAACGCTTCTGCTACGGTTAGCCCATGTAAGTCTAATTCTGCGTTGACTCGATTGGGAATTCCCAAATGGGCAGGATACATCCGATGTTCTGCTTCCGAAAGCTCATTGTCCTTATCAATAACCGGATTTCGTTCCAACCATTCTTCAAACAGATCTGCCTCACCTTTTATAAACTTTTGTGTTTTTCGATAATCCGTCCGTCGGAAATCTTCGGGTTTTAATTTTTGAAATGGGAAATACCCATCTTCTGGTTCGTCCGAAGAAGGCGCATCTTTATCCAGAACGGGATGATCTTCCAACCACGCTTCTAATGGATTCTTTTCTTCCTTTGAAGCCATGTATTATATCCTTAAAACCAGAATCGTAACCCAATTCCATCCACGCCCCACCGGAACATCATGCTGGTATTTACTACGAACCGGGGGATAATTAGATCTAATCCTACACGGTTAAATCGAAACGATGCAACCGCAACACTGACCACAAGATCAAGAGAATGAAGGAGTGAATCCTGTATCCCTAAATAAGATTGACTTGATTCTTTTAAAAAATGAATACCATATCCAACTTCCAAGTGGAGGCGAGGAGCCCAAATTCCGATGTTCCATATAAATGCTGTACCAATATGGAATCCTGTGATAATATCTCGCTGTTCGGGAATAGCTCCGGTTAAAAAGAAGAGGTTAGCAAAGATTAACGGAACTTTCCGTTTTTTATAAGCGATTCCCACTTCAAAACCAAACAACGGGGATTCGACCGTACTAATATTGGCTTTGGTATAGAATCGTGTTTGCCATAAGAAATTCGTATATGTGGTCCATCGACGGATTAAAACGGGTTGTGGATCATACGGGGTAATCTCAATTGGTATATCGCTTTGAGGTGGAAGTGGTTCCTCGTGATTTTCATCCCTTGCTGATTCAGATGGATGATCCGTTGGTACGGGGTCGGTTGATGTTGCCCAAACCATCGAACCTTGGGTAAATAAGATCAAAAGAAAGATAATACAAGCAACCCAACGAAAAGCATAACCATGCATCAAAGTTTATCCCTGTTTTTGGTTCCCTAAATAGTCTGAAAAAGATTAATTCATAACCTGGATTGTCGCTTGGAGTGGTACTCCATCCATACAGACTGTTTCAGTACAAAGTTGATAGTATACCATTAGGCTTATGGAATCCCCCAGTTGTGTGGAGTCCACAATTTGAAGTGTTACTTCATAATCCACCGTATCACTTATAGTCCAATATTCACCTAAATAAGGATCCTCATGCCTTTCACCTTCTTGTTGAGGTAGAACGGCAGTTATTTCAATTCCTTGTTCAATGGGTATTGGATCCATAGAATCCTGTTCCACATAGGGTTGACGAATAACAAGTGGTCTTGCTGCTTCACCTTTGATGTAGCTTTTATATTCACTGGGAATTGTAAAATGGAATGATAAACGTTGTTCCTCCATAGCGTCTCGGGATATGAAGCCTGGAGAAACGCTTCCACTTATGGCGGGAGAATCATCATCAAAGAATTCACCATACACAGGAGATAGTGTTATCTCTGGTGGAGATTTTTCTTTTTCAATGGTTTGATCGGAAGTTGGTTGAGAAGTTTGATTTGCTTGATTATCCCCTGGCAGATCTGTTTTGATTGCCTCTTCATTTCCACTACAGGTCATCATAAAGAATGCTACTGCAAGTATGAGTACGACTATGTACCGCATAATGTTCCTCCTTGTTTTAGATTGTTTTAAACAGCCGTTAATATTTTTTATCTAACTGCTAGTTCTTAAAAATGTGATACACCCCCAACGTTGATTCATCATACCCTTGTATTTTCAAGTAGTATGTTCCAGCAGCTGGTGCATTAAACCCAAGTGAATAATATCCAGATTCACTTTCTTCTGGGATGGCGTCCTCAAACGATTCAGCGGAGCGTAGGATTAAATCATCCATGTACTGATCGAAATTTTCGGGTTCAAAATCGGTTGGGATGGCTTCGTCTTCGAAAAAACCGGTGCTGGCATATTCGTGCCCGGTAGCGTCCACAATTCTGATTCCAATTGAAACAGGGGTTTCAATTCGAAATCGAAAATATTGATTCGCTTCGGTAGCTCGAAACATAAAGTAATCTACATCACCATGGGGATAGATTGTAGCCAGTTCCCCCGATTGAAAGGGCTGGGTTGCCTGTTGAATCTGGTCGTTCGGTTCATCAGGTGTACGTTCGTAATTCTCAAAGAAAACCTGGTATCTACCAAAACTATCATCACCATACTCATTGATTTTTAGGTAGTATCGTCCCCGTACCTGGGGTACATAAGCAATGTACCCGTTGGTATCCAGTGCTCCATCATCGTTTGATATTATTTCATTATGCATCTCATCTTGTAGCATTAAGATGGTATCGGAGGGACCTTTGGTATAGAAAACATACATGCGGGATAAATCGGTCAATTGAAAAGTTAAAATATCCACATCCCCAGGTGGAAGAAACGAATGTTCCTGTACTTCACCCGGACGAATAGCTGATGCTTGTTCAAACGTATCGTTGGGTTCGTAGATATCTGGGGTTAGCTGTTTTATCTCAAAGGTATACTGTCCCGTTGAATCGTATTCATACCCTCGAATTTTTATGAAAATTGTACCGGTGTAGGGGGCTAATAACACAGTACCTGCACAATAAGATAAGTCGCTCTGAATAAGATTGGCTGCCCCGTCATCATCCTCAAATAAAAGCGAACCTTCTTCGGAATAGATCTCCATATAATTATCAAAATTGCAGGAAGTAAGAATTAAATACGCGGTGCCTTCTGTGATAGCGGCACGAAAATAATCTACATCAAATTGAGGTTCCAACGTATGTTCTTCCACCTGACCCAGCCGAACCAGATTTGCAGAATTGATTGTATTATCCGGTTCAAACACATCACCCCCAGCAGAATCCAAGACTTGGAGATGAAGTTTATAGCTACCGATGACATCGGAAACTTCACCTTCGGAGGATCGATATCCAGCCACCTCCACATATAAATCTCCCGATTCATCAGGATAAATCACTGCCAATGCGTTGGTGCCTTCACCAGAATCATCGTCGGAAAATAATTCCACTCCATTTTTTGAATATACTGTTATCATGGTATCCAAATCACCAAGGGTTTTAATAATATACCGAGTATGAGCTTCTCCGTAGAACACGATATAATCCCTATCTGTTCCATTGTGAAACGTCAGATTAAAAGTATTTCCCATAACAGGTAATCGTGTTGCTTGGTTTATTTGGTTGTTTGGTTCGTAGGTATCTGCACGGGGTACTCCTAAAACCGTATAGGGTAGAACCAAAAAGAGGAGGATCAAGGTGAATAGATTTGCCCCCCTCAACCATCGTAAGCCACCACCATTTTTCATAACTCACTCCTTCAGCATTGGGTTTTAATCGAGTCTACTATGGGTATTTCAATTGCTCGCCAATCCCTTTGCTGGAGTCCTGAAACAGCTCAATAAGTATCTGGGTTAGTATACTCGTAATCAAACCTTTTAGAACCGTTCCATCCATTTAAGATTAACACTTTACCCGCAAAGTATGCAAAAAAGTTGGAGAAACAGGCAGATTTTTAACAAATTACGTAAGCAGAAAACCCTGGATAGAGGAAAAACACAGATTGCAATGTAAAAAAGTTGGGGAATAGATCACAAATGGAAATTATACCCTATCTCAGCATGGCTATTAATCGATTGTAAAACAGGTTGTCCAAGGGTGATCTATCAATATGTCTTCGCTCCAGCTGCTTTCCAGTGGGGAAAAAGACTTCTGAGTTTGAATGGAAATACTGTATTCTGATTTTATATAAATGAGGTTTATCCGAGAACGTGCTTTTTATCCATTTGAGAAAGTTTTAGGAAACGAGATTGAAAAAATGCCATATGCATAGTATATTTTAGGCAGACATTCTAGGGGAGAAACTCCATGCTCCGCAAAATATTACTATTCTTGATTCTATTTGGATCTGTTACAAACCCACTATTAGCGCAAAATGCCGATAACACCAATGTATCAGAAGATAGCGCCGAATCTGTCGAGCGCAACCGGGTGGTTATTGCTACGCTCCATAATCTCAATAACAATCTAGATTTCGATTATTTATCTGGGATGCTTCCTGATGCAACGACAACTGCACTTGAATCCCTTGATTTATATGATATGATACCTCGTTCGGATTGGACCGATCAGTTGGAAGAACGAGCAATTGATTCGGAGGAGTACTATGATGATGCGGTGTTGCTTCCCATCGCTAAAGAGGTGGATGCATATGCCATGGTTATTGGGTATTATATATTGCAAGATGAGTATCTAATTGTAACGAGTCGGATTATTGATGTCGAAAGCGGGAAAGTTAAGACGACCGTTTCAGCAGAAGCGGATTTGGCTACTACGGAAATCTTTACGGCTGTAGATGAAATTGCACTTACCCTAGCTGAAGAAATTAAGAAAGCAGTTCCCAGCACCGGCCCCGGTGTTGTTTGGGAAACAGAACGGGTTGTTATTGAAGAGGAAAAAATCATTGAAACCGAAGTGCAAAGGGAAGTCGAAAAAATAGAATTTACAACGCTTCGCTGGATCATCGGTACACGATCGACTTCCTTGATTCATCTTTTTGAACGAAAAATCGATGAGGCATGGATTAGCCGCTTTAATGTACGAAACAGGGTTAATCTAGGAGCCTATGCCCGGTTTAATATGCCTTTCTTTCCCAAGCTCCAATTTGAAGGGGAGTTGGGGTTTAATTACACGGTTGGTGGAGATTATTCATCTGATGATACGTCGGATGAAGAATATGGTCCTGTTCCCTATAATTTTGAATGGATGAATATTCCATTATTTGTGAATGTGCTATTTCGGTATGAGCTTACCTCTTTCTTTGATATTACACCATTTGCAGGAATTGGATTTGTAACTCAAATCTATAAAATGTATGATAATTCCAGCCAGGTGGATTCAGGCGTAGGCTTTACATTGATGCCGAAAATAGGAGTGGAGTTTTCCCTACGTATTTTTAAGCGGCTTTATTTTGGTTTGGATGGCTCGTTCTATCTATATAACTCTGGGATTACATTGGCTGGACTTTTAGGTATTCATGGGGGGTTTCAGCTATACTTATAAACCGGAACCGGTAAGGAACATAATTATGAAGCAACAAGCACGATTTATTGTTAGGTTAATTTTTTGGGGATCCATCCTGATATGGGTGGGAATAGCGTGTAATCAGGATTCAATTACAGAGACAATAATGAATGAATTGGTTATTCCAACGGAATCACCGGTTGATGGAGTAACTCTTGATTCGTTTCCCATTCAATTTGCCTGGGCAAAAAACACAAATGATATCCGGTTAATCGTGGCTCCAACCCTGGATAGTTTTGAAGAAGACAATTTTTTCTCGGTGAATTTCTCTAATCATAATTCCGCGACCTATAATTCAATGGATCTCTATCCTGAAGATTTGGAATATGCATTCCCTGATCTTGATTTTTCGCTATCCCAAACTTTCTACTGGGCGGTTGTAAATGACAATTTCTTTAGTTCGAGCAATATAGATCTCATGCAACTGAAGCAATTCACGATTAGTCCGGATACACCAACCAGCATCCCAATTCATAGCCCAGCGGATCAGGCAGTGTATGAAGGGGATTCTGTTTTTCCCATTGATTTTTCTGCCGGAAATATTTACAGCGAGTGGAATGAATACCAAGAAGCACGCGTATTTATTTCACAAAACAAA
>CAYPZJ010000276.1:0-7038 GCA_964414635.1 uncultured Spirochaetia bacterium | reverse complement strand
GCGGGAAAGTGTATATGAAATGTAATCAAATTTTGGTTTGAGGGAAACCGCAGCATGGGTACCATGGCGGGAAAGTGTATATGAAATGTAATCAAATTTTGGTTTGAGGGAAACCGCAGCACATCTACTACCATGCCTTTATCTTTTAGGAATGTAATCAAATTTTGGTTTGAGGGAAACCGCAGCGCGATAATTATTTCAAAGCATTGTCGTATTAATGTAATCAAATTTTGGTTTGAGGGAAACCGCAGCATGGGTACCATGGCGGGAAAGTGTATATGAAATGTAATCAAATTTTGGTTTGAGGGAAACCGCAGCCTTGCGCCACCCTCACCTTGAAATCGGAGGTTCACATTTTCCTGTATCTACGCCCCTTATAACCGTTTCATGTGATACCCGTTGTGTACATACCAAAAGATGAAAACCGGTCGCCCCGGATGGGGATTAAACTCCAATTCCCAACCAATTCGATCCGCGCTCGTTTGAAAAAACCGCTGCCCGATTACAATACCGCCGTGTGAAGCGCTATGTACAGGATACCTTCCTAGTGGAGGTGGAAATGGGCGGTATATAATACCATTCATAAACCCACCCGGATCATCCAAAATATGCTGTCGATCCAATGGGATTAATTGAACCCGATGGCTGGCAACCCAAGTTATGGCGATTTCGCCTGAGATGGTTGCGTAAAAAATGAAGTACGGATCAATGCGATCCCAGGACCAGCCCAACGCTCTTTTCAAATGAGACGCAAGAAAAAAATGGTATCCAGAACCAGGATAATTCAAAAAAACAAAAACCAGGGGCATTCTTTGAGAAGGGGGTGTTGTTAATGAATCCGTAATTCGCTGGGAGGGATTCATATCCGAAAGGGGAATAGGGGAATAGGTAGAAAGAAACGCATGGGTTTGAAACGCATGGATAACTGCTTGTTTAAGGGAGTATACGGATTGTGATGAGTTATAGGCATAGCTTTTTTTCAAAATTGGAATCTGTAGTATCCACGAGCCAATCCATAAAACCATCACAAGGGTAATCATGATTTTTAGAAACCTAGTCGACAGCTTGGATACCTTGTCATATCCCTCACTTAGAATAACAATAAGTATCGGAGCCATTGCTAAAGCTGCCCCACTTAATAATCGTCCTCCTAGCAACGCTTCTGCAGCAAGAAGTAAATACGCACATAAAAAAAGAACTAAAAATCGTAATTTACGAAAGGCAAATAAGCAAAGCAACAGGACGATCGAGAAGGTATTTATTATTACTTGATTGGTCGATACCCACTCATGGGTGATTTCCGCAAGAGAAATATTCCCAAAACAAGCGACCCCATACAATCCTATCGTTTTCCAAATTAATCGAAAACTTTCCATTGGATCTTCAAGCGCATAATGCACGGCGGAATAAGCAGCACCCAGGTTATAGTGATAGACAAACACAGCATAACCAAGAAGGATCAGTACTTGTATTGCTATAATGAATAAAACCGTGTTATATGCTAATTGCCGGTTAGCAAATGCCCAGCGATATCCTAAATAGAGGGTCGGTAGCAGAATCCCGAACTCCCGGAATAATAGACAACCAATGGTTACTATAAATAGAAGTACATAACTACACGCATACTTCTTTTTATTGAATACAAAATCGAGCATCCAAATAGAACACACCATTCCGGTTTGACAATAAATCAGCGTATGAGAAGCAACACTTCCAACAATAGCACCATGGGATGAAAACAGCAGATAGATGATACTTGCCAGGATTGCCCAAATCGGTTGTTTATATGTTTTTATGAGGGCAAACAGCACTAGCGCATTGAGGATCAAATGAGCAAGGATAATCCAACCGTAGCCATCCAACCATGTTCCCATTACTTGAGTCTGAATATACAACCAAGCTGCACTCAAAGGGCGGAAAAAGTATCCCCCTGTTTCATGATTAAAAATACGAACGGACTCCGTTAAACCAAGTGAATCGGAATAGTGTTGTATTTGCTCAAAATCGTGAAACCAAGGGGCGTTCCAATTGTAAATATTCAAATATTCAAGAAAGGATAATTCCTTGCTCAATTCAATAAAATAGAGGTCTTCGCCTACTCCTGTGTATTGAACTAAAAAACCATACGCTCCTATTCCCATAAGGATAAGAAAGAAACAATAATAAATAGAATGCGTCTGTAAATAGGTTCGGAGTATGCGAAATGTGGTTGGGAATGCGTACATACGTAAAGCATCCAAATAACTATCGTTCTGTTCGCCCTTTAAAAAATAATAATTAGCCATGCCAACACCAAATGTAATAGAATCCGCCGTTTAGGATTAGGATTTTTTGGATTTGACGATTAGGGTAAAAACACGTAACTTGTTTAAAAGATGAATCGTAGCATCCATATCGCACCAGTTGGATGTTGTGCAAATCCAGCAACGTTATGTAGTCCTGGAGGATCGAATATGAATATACACCTTATTCGTTTATTACTACTGGCAGTAGTTCTGCTATCATTTGGAATGTTGATAAATTGTGGAAGCGGAAGTGGAGAGGGTTCTTCTAATGGGGGAGACGGAACCAGTGAAGGCGGGGGATCGCCTACGATACTGGAGCGGCAATCCTTAACCGCGGAAGAAGAAGCGGAATTCAATGAAGAAATGGTGACTATTCCAGGTGGGACCTTTATGATGGGTTCTGATGAATACGATACCGATGAAGCACCCCGACATGAAGTGGAAGTAGAAAGCTTTATGCTTGATAAATACGAAGTAAGTACCGCAGATTTTGAAGCATTTGTCGATGCGACGAAGTATGAAACCACCGCAGAAAAACGCGGTAATGCTGAAATTCCACTAGGCGAAAGCTGGAACTCAGTTCCTAATGTAACATGGTATAAACCCCGAGGAGATATGCCGGTGGATAATTTATACGATCAACCCGTTGTTCAGGTTTCCTGGTTTGATGCGCTGGAATATTGTAAATGGAAGAAAAAACGATTACCCACCGAAGCCGAATGGGAATATGCAGCGGGTGGAGAAGACCATACTATGTATTGTTTGGGTGACGATTTTGATGAAAGCCAATATGCGTATAATATTAAAAAAACCGTACCGGCTGTAACAACGGACTACGAACCGAATAGTTTTGGTGTTTACCATATGTGTGGGAATGTATGGGAATGGGTCTCCACTCTCTATGATGACTATTCCTATCCCTACAAATTTGATGGTCGGGAAAACCTGAATGTTCGTGATAAACGACGCAGTATTCGAGGGGGTTCCTCATGGAATTACGAACCTCGGGTGTTACGTGTTGCTAATCGGCATTCATCGGGGGATCCCACCCGTGCAGCAGCCAATATTGGCTTTCGTTGCGCATACTAATAAAAACTCCGCCGGGATTGGATCCAACCAATCCCGTGTATGAAGAAAGATTATACCTCGTTGACACCACTGGAAACGAATCTAGCAGCGGTACAAGAAGCGTTGCAGTATCTACAATATTACTTTCATCAATTCGGGTATTTCGGTATCTTTCTTATCTTGTTTATCACCGCCGCTTCACCTGCCTTCATTTTTCCTGAAGAAGTTGTCTACCTCACCTTAGGGTATAGCATTGCGCTTGGTTTTATCGCTCCGTTATGGACGGGTTTGGTTGTTTGGATAACGCTTATTCTTGCGGATATTACCCTTTATCTAGTAGGAAGATACGGTCTTCGTCGGATGATTGTCCTTTTTCCGAAACGGAAAGAACGGATCGAGCGCGGGATTGCAAAAGGGGAAGCGCTATTTCAAAAATATGGGGTCGCTTCTATTTTCTTTACCCGTGCGGTTCCTGGTCCACGTACGTATATGTATATGGGATATGGATTCTTCCACCATTCATTCTGGCAATTTAACTTGGTGAATGCCCTTGCTGTCGTCGTTCATACAAGCCTGATTATTGCCCTTGGTTATCTGCTTAGTGATCAGATCACGTTGGTATTTTATTGGGTCACGCAAACCGGATATCTATTGCTGGGTATTCTTGTGGTAGCAATATTAGTGTTTGTTGGATATCGGATCTATCGAAAACGGCGATTCAAACGGGTTACGAAAAAGGATGCCACCAACAACCATGAAATTTAATATTCTAACGCACGATACCCAAAGCAAAGCTCGACGCGCCCGATTGGACCTACCACACGGCGTGGTTGATACTCCTGTTTTCATGCCCGTCGGAACTGCTGCTACGGTAAAAGCGCTTACCCCGGATCAACTTAGTGGCTGCGATGTTTCGATTCTTTTATCTAATACCTACCATCTGATGCTCAAACCTGGTGAGCAGCTCATCGCAAAACATGGCGGGTTGCATGCATTCATGGGATGGGACCAACCTATATTAACGGATAGTGGAGGATTTCAGGTTTTCTCCCTCCCACAGCGTACTATCACGGATAACGGAATCACCTTTCGGAATGAACACACCGGACAACCGATCGAGCTCTCACCCGAACGAGCGGTTCAAATCCAAGAAGCGTTGGGTAGTGATATTGCTATGGTTTTGGATGAATGCGTGCCCTATCCTTGCGACAAATCCTATGTGGCAACATCCATTGAGCGTACTCTTGAATGGGCGCATCGTTGTTTACACGTTCATAATCGGGCTGATCAGGTCTTGTTTGGGATTATCCAAGGGGGCGTTTATCATGATTTGCGTAAAAGCTGCGCTAACCGGTTGACGCAAATGGATTTCCCAGGATACGCCATTGGTGGAGTAAGTGTAGGGGAAGGGTTGGAGTTATTGCTTGATGTGGTTCGTTATACAAAGGAATTTATGCCCGAAGATAAACCACGCTATGTAATGGGGATTGGCTTGCCGGAAGACATTTTCGCCTGTGTAGAACAGGGGATGGATATGTTTGATTGTGTAATTCCAACCCGGTATGCACGTTCGGGATCCTTGTTTACGTACCGAGGAAGAATTCGCATTCAAAAGCGTAATTATTATCGTGATTTCTATCCCATTGATCCGAATTGTACCTGCTACACATGCCGTCATTTCTCCCGTTCATACCTCCATCATCTTTATAAATCAAATGAAATCTTAGGTACAATCTTGGGCACGTTGCATAACACCCATTTCTACCAAGTGATGATGCGTCGTATTCAACAAAGTATCGAAGGGAATTATTTCACCCGTTATAAAAAAGAATTTTTTGAAGAATACCGAAAAGCAGATGGATAATGGTTTATGTGGGTATGCGTTTGCGGATATGCTCGTAAGCAACCGTTAATTCTTCTATGCTACAATGGGCTTGGACATAGTGGGTTGTACAGAGAAGAAGTCTTTTATTGGAAAACAGGGTGAGTATACGATCGATTTCCGTTGTTAAGAAATCTAGTTTTCCAAACCCGAGGGTGGTTTGAATATCCAACCCCCCCATAATGGAAAATCGATCCGCATAGTTCTGGAGATACGCCTGGTAATCCATCCCCGCTGATTCTTGGAATGGATGCACCACATCATAACCGAGATCCACAATGCCATCTAAAACCGACATCACATTCCCATCACTATGCAAACTTAAAAACCCGCCTGCTTTTTTTACTGCATCACAGGTGAATTTATGATATGGATAAATAGAGGACTTCCAAAACTGGGGATTAAATAACAGGCTTTGCTGAGCACCCCAATCATCCGAAACATGAATCATATCCAATCCAATATCCAAACAGTTTAACGCAAATGTTTTATTCCATTCCGCTTGGCGTGCATATACTTCATGGAGGATATCTGGATACATGGCGGTGTATAACAGGTGTTTCTCAATTCCAAACGCACCATTCAAGGCTTCGAAAATACCGGGTGTCTGCATATACACAAATCGTTTCCGATCGTGTTTATAGAATGAAACCTTTTTTCTGACCTCTTCGTAAGCGGCGTCCTCATTCGGATCATTCCATGTCAGATCCAACAGAGCCTGGGGGGATACGTCGCCATTTTGATCTTCGCGAATGGCTTGGAGCTGATCTGTAGGATAGGTGTATGGTCCCCCAAAAATATGGGCAAGATCAAACTCAAACTGATCCTCAAACGCTTCCACCGATCCATACGTTTCCGTTAGTTGCTGCTCCAAATTAGATCGAAGCCATCCATAAATCGGTATGCGATCGGGGTGTTCTCCAGTAATAGTACGTCGAACGCGTTCGTATCCTGTCATGTTCCTGTTCCCCAATCTATTTTAATTTCTCGATAGGATTTTTTATATTTGGACAATCACCAACGCTTTTCAATTGTACAATTGGAGCAGCCCATCGAACAGCATTGGTAATTACCTGCATAATTTCTTCATTGTAATAGATGGGATGGGTTTCGTGACCGGGGTGAAAATAAAATATTTTTCCATGTCCGCGTTCCCAACAACAACCGGATCGAAAAACCTCGCCCCCTTGAAACCAAGAAATGAAAATGATTTTATCAGGTGTTGGAATATCGAATCGTTCGCCATACATCTCGGTTTCGGGTAATTCAATGTATTCTCCAATACCCTGAGTGATTGGATGAGCGGGTTCAATATTCCATAATCGTTCTCGTTCGGCAGCTTCACGCCAACGCAGGGAGCAATTGGTTCCTAAAATTAACCGAAATGGCTTTGCTAGATGCGCTGAATGCATAGGGATAAATCCCATTCCTTGAAGAATTCGTTTCTGCACACGTTGAGCAATTTCATCTTTCACTTCATCATGTGCCATGTGACCCCACCAGGTGAGGACATCGGTATGTTCCAACACTTTTTCAGACAACCCGTGCTCTTTGTCCTTGTCCAACCATGCGGTGGTCGCTTCTATTCCATCCTGTTTATTTAGATGATCAGCGATCACTTGGTGAATGCCGTCGGGATAGATTTTCTGGACGGCTTTGTGCTGTTGTTCATGTCGGTTTTCGTTCCAAACGGTTACGCGAATTGGTTGGGTCATTAGTTTTTCCTTTATATATTGAGTTTTCAGTTCTGTACTGCCCCCCTATTGATTGGACTACTTTCAGGATAATTAAGGTGACAACGCC
>CAYPZJ010000275.1:0-7061 GCA_964414635.1 uncultured Spirochaetia bacterium | reverse complement strand
ATTGATGAAGATATTCAAACGATAAAGGATTCAGTAGGGGATGCGGATGATTTTGTTGGTGATTCCGAGACCGTAGATAACGAATACATGTGTGTGAAACAAATGGCAAAAATGTGCGTAGGTAGAAGAGGAAACGCCTTCCCGATTCTGCATGAAAATTATCTGGTTCCAGACCCTCAAAATATCGCCACGAAAGAGAATATTGTAGGAATCGTTCAGGAAATTGAGCGGTTGGATCCAGGATTATTTATTCGGTACTATAAAGGGGAAGAAAATCGCATTGTTCCCTATATCCTCTTATTACCGAATTACGGAGATGATGGAATCTGTTGGGAACCATTTGATCGTAACAATCGAGCGACGGGCCGGGGGCGTATTGCGATTCCTATGTATCCTAAGAATCTGAAACATGCAGTGTTATCCGCTCTTGGAGATTTGCGATGGCAAATTGCAAAAGAGCGAGCGCAGCATTACTGGATGGAAGAAGGATTGACAGGTTACTATTACGAGTATTATACCAATGAAGAGTTAAAAGGGGATATCAAGTCCTTTTTTGTAGAGGATTATAAAAATTGGATTCTCTTCGAATCCAATGGAACCCAACGATTACATAAGGATATCCGTCAGTCTTTCTGGCGTTTAATGCCATTTCCACAGGATGTTAAGGACCTGTTGAAAAATCGTGGGTTTTATTATAACGAGCTGTACAAAAAAGACCAAAATATTGCAAAATCAGACGGATATTAAATGGTAGGCATGCACTTTCACGTTCGTGATAGCAGATGAGGTGAGATTTTGGTTTGAGCTGGACTTGGTCACAGAATAGTTATGCAAAAGCTACGCGTGGGAATACCGGAAGGGTTATATTTCTATTATTATAAAGAGTACTGGCAGACCCTCTTTCAGGAACTTTCTTGCGAGGTAGTTTATTCTGGAAAGACCACCAAAAATGTGATTAACGCAGGGATAGATAAATCCGTAGGTGAAATTTGCATTCCCATGAAAATATATGCGGGATTGGTACTGGAATTGTTAGGTAAGGGAGTCGATTATATTTACATTCCGCGTTTAGTTCAGATCCACCCCAATGAAACTTTCTGCCCCAAATTTCGTGGACTACCCGAGATGCTTACATCGCTTATCCCTGAGTTACGGCCCAAATTAATTACCCACGATGTAGATACAGCGGATGAATTTACTATCCCGCACAAGCAGCTGTTCCCCATACGGGTGCAATTAGGTAAAACCAAAAAAGAAATCAAACAAGCGCACCAAAAAGCATTACATGCACATCGAACGATGCGCCTGAGTTGTCTAACCGGTAAAACAATTGCAGAAGCAAACGGACTAGTTACCAACCAAAATCATTTGGAACACTATCCGTTGAAACTTGCCTTATTAGGCTATCCCTATACAATTTTTGATCGGTATGTGAGTATGAATATCGTTCAATTGATTCGATTGAATGGGGCGGATGTGGCAACCTGGGAAATGATTTCCGATGATGTGATCCGAAAGGAATTAAACAAGTTGGATCGTCCATTGTTTTGGACATTTACGAATCGTCTTATGGGAGCGGCATTGCATTTTTTTGGAGATCCACAAATTGATGGAGTGATTCATCTTACCGCGTTTTCCTGTGGTTTGGATGCTATGTTTGGTCAATACCTAAGCTACGAAGCCGATCGGTATGGGAAACCCCTGATTACGATTCGCGTGGATGAGCATATGGGGGAAGCGCATCTGCAAACTCGTGTAGAAGCGTTTACAGATATGCTTAAGCGGACGACAGAAAAAGCAGGAATGGATGCGGTCATATGAAACTAACCTTCCCTTATATGGGTGTCAGCCTAGTTTATAAAAAACTATTTCGTATGTTGGGTCATGAGGTAGTGATGCCCAAACGGCCTACGCAAGCAACTTTACAGTTGGGTACGAAATATGCACCAGAATTTGCTTGTATTCCATGCAAAGCTGTTCTAGGAACCTACTTGGAGACATTAAACCAACCGGTTGATGCGATTGTTACATCCGGGGGGAATGGACCATGTCGAGCGGGATTATATGGAGAGGTGCATAAACGTATTTTAGCAGAATTGGGTTATAATGTACGGTTTGTAGTTTTAAACCAACCGAAAGCAGGAAGGAAAACGCTGTGGGAAGATCTCAATTTCCTAAAGGGTGGATATAGTTGGGTCTACGTTGTACGGATACTACGTTTTTTATATGCTCAAATTTTAGTGATAGATCAGTTTGAAAAACGGTTGCGCCAACTGATGCCCTATGAAAAACAACGAGGTGCATGCAAACAATTATGGAAAGAGATTAACCAACGGTTTGATCACATTGAAAATAGGAAGATGCTGGAAGAATTCCGAACATGGGGTGAAGCGGCGTTAGATAAAATAGAAATTCATCAGATCGATGCGTCGGAACAGCTACGTATTGGTATAGTAGGTGAAATTTATGTGGTTATGGAATCATCCATTAATATGGATGTTGAGGATCGTTTGGCTTCTTTGGGGTGTGAGACTCATAAAGCATTTTATTTATCCAATTGGGTGGAAGAACATATTTTAGAACGGATTCCCCTTCTACCTGGAAAATGGTTAAACCATCAATTTGAAAAACTAGCATGGTGGGATACGCCGTATAAGCAATGGCAGCGCCTTGTCAACTATTATTTACCATTAAAAATTGGCGGACACGCCCAAGAAACCATCGCTCATATTCTGGATTATTATAAACAAGGTTATGACGGTATTGTACACCTGATGCCTTTTTCCTGTCTACCTGAACTTGTAAGTCGGTCTATTATCCCTAGCTTGTCAGAGGATCATGATTTCCCTATTTTAAGTGTATCGCTGGACGAGCACACCGGAGAAGCGAATATGCAAACCCGTTTAGAAGCGTTTGTCGATCTGGTTCGTACTAAAAAAGCACAGCGTAGCAAGCCCCTTTTGTATACCCATCCAGGTAAGAATTCCTTATAGGAGTTACGACTATGAAACACCCTTCATCACAATTCAGCACATCGGTTTCTTCTGTTTATATTGGTTTGGATGTAGGTTCTGTTAGTACCAATCTGGTTGTTCTTAATGAAAAGCAGAAGCTCCTATATAAAAAATATGCCCGATCAGCGGGGAGACCCATTGAAATCATTCGCCAATGTTTTAAAGATTTCGTTTCTGAATTTGGAACGGATGTATCCGTGGGAGGAGTTGGTACCACAGGTAGTGGGCGACATTTGGCTTCGATCCTCGTGGGAGCAGATGTTGTGAAAAATGAGATCACTGCACATGCAGTAGCAACCATCGATACGGTTCCGGATGTGCAAACGATTTTTGAAATCGGAGGGCAAGATTCCAAGATAATATTTGTGAAAGATAAAATGGTTGTAGATTTTGCAATGAACACCGTCTGCGCCGCTGGTACAGGATCTTTTTTGGATCATCAGGCAGAACGAATGGGTGTACCCATTCAAGAATTTGGTGAACGTGCGCTGGCTGCAAAAAATAATGTACGCATTGCTGGACGATGTACGGTCTTTGCGGAATCGGATATGATTGCTAAACAGCAATTCGGGTTTTCCCAGGAAGATATTATCAATGGGTTATGTGAAGCGCTGGTCCGTAATTATCTAAATAATTTGGCACGGGGGAAAACCTTACATCCCGAATTTGTTTTTCAAGGGGGTGTTGCTGCGAATAAAGGAATTATAGCTGCATTTGAAAAGGAATTGAATCATCCGATTCATATACCCCAGGATTATGATGTCATGGGTGCAATCGGAGCTGCAAAACTGGCGCAGTCCCATGTAAAACAAAAGGGGATTCCATCTCAATTTCGAGGTTTTTCCGTTGCAGATATGGAATTCCAATCCCGGAGTTTTTCCTGTACCGATTGTTCCAATAACTGCGAAGTCCTGGAAATTATTGTTAATGATGATGTGGTCGCCTGTAAAGGGGATCAGTGTGGGAAATATACCAATTCCATCAGTACACAAACAACCATCCCTACCAAAACTAATGTGAATAGCAAAGCCAACCAGCTAATCTGATACTGTGATTTGAGATTGGTTTCCAAGATGGTTAAAACCACATACTAGCGTTGCAAAGCACACTAAAAGTGTGTTATATAATGCTATTAGTATGTTTAGCAGACTTCTGCTGCTTGAATAGGATTAGCTCGTATAAAAAATATGGTTGGTAATCATACATCAAAATGGGAAAATAAATGTGGGTGTTTTATGAATTTAGAAACCATTCGGCAGACTTTCGATGAATTAAACCTGGATGCCTTGCTGGTGACGGAACCTACGAATCGAAGATATTTTTCAGGGTTTACCGGTTCTGCTGGTTCATTGTTGATAACAAAATCCCAAGCTTTTCTTATTACTGATTTTCGGTACTATGAACAAGCATGTAAGGAGGCACCTGATTTTGAGTTAATCAAGCAGGATACAATTCTATCCGAACTGCTTCCCTACGTATTTAAACAATACCACATCAAACGTTTGGGAATAGAAAGCGAGCACATTACACTTGCCACTTACGAGGATTTGTTTTCCACGATGCAAGATATCACGATTATTCCCACACGCGATGTATTAACCAATTTGCGTGCTTTAAAATCGGATAGGGATCTTGCCTTATTACAAAAAGCCATTGATATTACGGATGAAGCCTATACGTATGCAGAAACATATATTAAACCTGGGTTATCTGAAAAAGAAGTGGCATCGGAATTACAACAATTTGTACAGGAACGGGGTGCAGACCGGATGGGATTTATTATTGTTAGCGGGGGAGCGAATGGAGCGATGCCACACGCATCCCCAACTGACCGACTATTCAAAAACGGGGATGCTGTTGTATTAGATATGGGTGCTCAAGTGGAAGGCTATACTGCGGATTTGACTCGGAGTTTTGTTTTGGGCACTCCTTCTGATTTTTATACCACAATTTACGAGCTAGTATTATCAGCACAAGAAGCGGCTATCACGCAGATAAAACCAGGGATGACCGGGAAGCAAGCCGATGCCCTTAGTCGAAAAATTATTTCTGATGCAGGATACGAAGAAGCATTTGGTCATGGATTGGGACATGGTGTTGGGTTTTTAGGTCTTAACAAACCTTTTCTGAGTCATCGGCGTGCGGAATCAGAAGAACTGCTTTTACCTGGTATGGTTTTTACGATTGAACCAGGGATTTACTTACCTAATCAATTTGGGGTGCGGATAGAAGATATTGTGTTATTAACGGAACAAGGATGCAGATGCCTTTCCCACGCAGCGAAAAAGATAGCTATAAACCCATAGAAAGTGCAAGTACTTAGGCTAGAAGCGGAATTGATCGTGTAAAAATCTGATGTTTTCAGAAATGTTATAAAAAAAAGGGAACACTAAAACTGAAACAAAGGCTATTTAGTTCCCCCAAAATGATATATCCAATAAAATGGGTAGCTATCAGCGCTGGAAAAGGCGATGCCACACTTTTACTGAAAAAACACTCCAAATTGAATGAAGAAACTGGTGGGTTGTTCCTCGGGAACCTAAATTGGTAGCAAGCACGGCACAAATAATGCGTCCGAGTGATGCAAAAAGCATCATAAGGGTCATCCCATATATAGGTAGCTGGAATAGGATAAAATCGGGAATGTATTCAACGATAATTCCAGAGGAAAAGGCGGCAACGGTTCCAAAAAAGCCTGCTACCACATAATAAATAACGAGATACACATTTCGATGATGAGGTTTACCATAACTAATGGAAAAGTTGAAAATAGCTAAACTCAAACCGGCATTCATAATTCCAGAGATTGCTTCTTCAATAAACATCCACTGCCATGTCCACCCCCCTAATCCTGCTGAAGCAATCACATAAAAAAAAGGTGTGATTGAACTTCCTACACAAGCTAAAATGAGTACCGGTCGATCCCCGTATTTTTCGATAATTATTCCCCAGATATAGAAAAACAACATGGTCGTCATCGTACTTACCATTAACATCTGGGTGACCATCTGCTCCGTCATATTCACATATTTGATACAAAAAGGAATCCAAAAGGGACCTGCCAATACATTCATAAAATACCAAACAACTATAAAAATCAAGAAGAATTTGTATTCCTTATCCTGAATCGCTTCCAGAATGATTGCACGGAAGGCTTGATTGGATAACTTCTGATTCCCTCGATTCGGTAAGATTTGTAATTCTGGTTGTCGGCTTACAAGGATCGAAGAGAGTATTCCTGCGACTGCTGCTATAAAGAATAGGATTGGATATTCCCAAGTTAATGAGGGTTCTTCCCCCAAAAACAATCCCACAACAAACAACACACAAATACGAGCAGCCTGAAGGATGGTATTACGAATCCCAAAAAATTTGCCCCTTCGTGATGCAGCTACACTATCGGACATCCAGGATGCCCAAACCAATCCCACCGATGTAGCGATGAACCAGGATATAACCAATAGGATCAAAAAAATACCCGTTTGAAAATACGGAATCTCAATGCCTGAAACCACTATGGTTTTGGGAATAAAGGGGACGAATGTAATTCCAAACCAAATACTCCGAGAAATCAGCGTAAATATTACTACAAACCTACGTTTCTGTGTTACTTGTGTTAGTCGTTTTGCAAACAATCCTTGAAGTAGCAAAGAAAGGTAAGGGATTAATCCAGCCAAGCCCATCAAAAAAGGAGTAAATCCAAGCCTGGTATAGAATGCAGCCAGAATAGCCTCAAAAGCTATGATTGTCCAAACAAAAGCAAAGACACCTTCGCTTGTAGAAATGGTGAGAATCCTTTTATAGTTGTTGGCTTGAAGAGGGCTTTCTGGAGGTTGTTTTAAAAGCATACATACGCCTTTACAAAAAAAGTAGATGGCAATATAATCAAATCTACAGCTGAAACCAAATACAGCCAGCAAAGCAGAAATATCATAATCAATCATATATTTAAGGGATAATTCATTCGATAGCATTAAAAATTACTACAAGAAATGGTGGGCAATTTAGAAAAAAAAAGCTTATACTATAAGATAGGTAGATTAGTCC
>CAYPZJ010000274.1:0-7118 GCA_964414635.1 uncultured Spirochaetia bacterium | reverse complement strand
ATATTCAACGGATGTTGGAACAGGGTGAGATTCAACCCAAACGGGAGGATCGGGGTATCTTCTTTCAGGGTATTCAGAAATAGAAACGGATCCATGGATTGCTGAAGGATAGGATAAACAAAACAGAATTACTATTTGGTTTTTTCGTTTTCTCCATTATCTTTACTATGCTATTATAGAAATACGCATCACCAAGCATGATGGATTCCATCCTGGTGCAATGCGGTACTGACATTAACGATAAACCCTTTGGATGATGCGTAGATCGTGGCAAAATATCGGAGTAGGATGAGCAAGCATTATGACCAATCAGAATTCTTCAAACCATTATCATAAAAGGAATCAAGGAAGGCGAGGGAATCGGGAAGGTTTTCAGAAACGTCTTGCAGAAGTAGAAAAAAACTATTCCATTCTAGATGTTGCACAGAGCTTGGGGTTAAAAATCGTGGGAGGGAATAAGTGTAACTGCATCAATCCAAGTCATCTGGATAAAAGTGCGTCGATGGTATTGGATACCAATACCAATCAATATCATTGCTATGTATGTGGGGATAAAGGGAGCAATGTAAAAATGGTACGCCTCATCCTGGAAGTCACTCCCCAAAAAGCGATGAATTATATCACCGGAAAGGAAGCTTATCCAGTAGGATATAAAAAAGAGTATAAAAAAATAAAACCCATACACGGGGGCGATGATGATTTCGAACAACAGCCCATCATGCTCACCACCCAAGTACTGAAAAATATCAAAACCAATATCAAGCATGAAGCACCCAAAATTAGCAAGACCCCCAATACCGTCGCATCCCCGAAACCTGTGGAGGATACAAAAACCGCTCCACCACCCAAGGAAAATCGTCAACAGAATGCTCGGAATGCACTATTCAAAGATGGTACAATCCATCAGATTTATCGAACTTTTTTTTCCAATGTGGAACCCATTTCCCGATTAAATATTCGGATGGCAATTTTTAGTGATCTGGATATTACTTCAGAGACACTTGATAAGATGCGGGTGGGATATATTTCTGATTATCACAAAGTAGATATGGAGCTGCGAAAGCGGTTTGCTGAAGAACACCTGGTTACAGCGGGTTTATTTGGTCCACTGATCGATCAGGAAACCGGGGAGCAAAAAACCGGATTATCCTTTTTCTATCACAAGATTATTTTCCCCTTTTATTCTGGGAATCGTATTGTTTTCATCCAAGGAAGACGATTAAACAACGATGAGCCTATCTATTTGAATACCAGTAATCGTGTTGGGTTAGTATATAATTTTAACGGATTACGAGATGCTAAAAAAGGGCAACCGTTGCTTATTACCGAAGGGATATTGAATACCCTGGCGCTGGTGGAACGGGGTTTCAATGCCGTTGGGATGGTCGGGTTGGATACCTGGAAAAAAGATTGGCTGGATATGGTACGTGATCTGGAAGTCTGTTTAGCTTTTCCAACTAATCAAGATGGTGAATATTTAAACCGACGCTTGGGGAACTATTTTGCCAAAGCATCAATTAATGTCAAATCTGCACCCCTCGAAAAGGTGATTTCCCAACCGAAAAAAAAGAATCTGTTTCAACCGGTGTCCCAATCGAAAGATGATGAGTCTGGAAAAACGGGAACCATTGCCGATTTTATCTCAAACTAAGCGGATTCTTGAGGCTCCTTATACAAAGGATACAGATAAAGTTCTTCCCGTCGAATTCGTGTTTGTAATAATCCCATTATCCTACCGAATACCCGCGAGAATTCCAATTCTGAAAGGCTTTGACCCTCAAGCTGGTTAAAAAAGGAAGTGACCATCGTGGTTAGCTCGGTAATTGAATCGGAAAAGGTTTCCAACGTACGCTTCGCAGTTGCTTTTTGGTTTGTGATTCGTTTTAAATGGGGGTATAGCGTGGTATCTTCCTTTTCCAGGTGTTCTAGAAGCACTTGCTTCGCTTCCAATAGTATAACCACTTGTTCAGAACTTCCCCATGCCTTCGTTCGAGCGCGTTCAAAAAGGTTTAAAATGTGGGCATGGTCGTGTTGTAACGCATTGATAAATGAATTCATAGGTTGATCCACTCCTCGTTTAGGATTTCACCATCTACACTTACTTGGATGGCTTTCACAGGAATCTTACGGTTTGCTTGTTTCGCCGCTTGCTCTGCCAATCGGACAAGTCCGGTGCAACAGGGAACTTCCATAATCAGTACAGTAAGCGTATTAATCTGTGCTTCTTCAATAAAGCTTACCAGTTTCTTTTGATACCGATCCAACCCCTGATCTAATTTGGGACACGCGACAGCTAGGGTGTGATTGGTTAGATACTGATTATGAAAATTCCCAAGACTATACGCCACACAATCCGCTGTGAGTAATAGATCACTAGAGTGATAATGGGGTGCATGAGGGGATACCAAATGTAATTGAATGGGCCAATGCTGCAATGCTGATGGATAAACAGGATTCTCTGTTGTGTTCGATGTAGGTTTTGATTTCAAATTGATGGTTTGACTACCCGGACACCCTTGAAATTTGGTTTGAGTCGTGTGATGGGATGAAGATATATTGGGATCGAACGCAGTAGGAATCGCATGATTTTTTTGTTTTAACAACGCCAGCGCCTCGGTTAAATACGTATGCTGATTATGGTGCTGAAGATGTTTTAGATGGGCAAGCAATGCCGCTTCCCCTTTCTCAAGAATATTTTCTAATACCTGCGATTCCTGGTAAGGTTCTGCTTCTCGCTCCTCAATATGAATAGCATCCTGTGGACATTGTGCAATGCAGGCACCCAATCCATCACAGAGTATTTCACCCACCAACACCGCTTTCCCATCAACAAGTTGCAACGCTCCTTCTGGACATCCTTCTATACACAGTCCACAGCCATCACATTTGGATTCGTCTATGTGGATCATCGTTCGTTTCATGGTTTACCTCCTGGGCACTTTGTTGGTACCACTAGTAAATATGATGTATGTGACTTGGAGCGTCCTTGATTCGAATCAAGGGTTTAAAAACCAATGAATTGTGTTATCTTAATTGGAGTGAAACCACTTCATGCAATAGAATCCAGCAAGTTTTTCCAACCTATTGATGAACGAAATCGGCAGATTCTCGCTTCGATTTGTTTTATCAGACAATTGGAAAAAAAAGAAATTCTGTTTTGGGAAGAGGATCTGGGTAATTCGTTTTTTATATTGTTATCTGGCGCAATTCAGTTATATAACCAATCGGATGAAGGTAAAGAGGTTGTTATCAAAGTGATTCACCCTAATGAGATGTTTGGAGAAGTTATATTAACTGAAAATGATCATTATCCCGTTACATCAATAGCGCTTACACAAAGCAACGTCCTGGGTATTCCAAAAGATGGATTTTTACGCCTTTTAGGGGATGAAGAATTTCGATTGGATTTTATCGGATTATTATTCAAGAAAATGCGCTATTTAACCAATCAACTTGTGGATCTTACAAGCTATGATGTAGAAACCCGGTTTCTTCGTTATATAAAAAAAACCTATGGCTCCGTAAACCGAATTGTGATCCCCTATTCTAAACGGGAATTAGCATCAACCATTGGTACCACACCCGAATCCCTTTCACGGACGCTTCATCAATTACGTAACGACGGCATTTGTTTTTGGGAAGGAGATACACTTATTTTTAAGGAGGGGTTCTGGAACATGTGGGACGACCAGCTCTAACCACATCTGAAAAGCATCAATATCCTAGATCGACCACACAATTTTCTAATTCAATAGTTGGGGTGGGTTGCAAATCGGGATCTGTCAACAGTTGTTGGATCCCTTGAGACTGGGGTTGATGATTGGAAACCGAATAATAGCTCCCACCCAATCCCTCTGCTATTTGTTTCAGATCCTCTTCTTCAGAAGAGTTCTCTGGAATATTCAAACCAACGGTATCCAGTGAGATATGCAGAATGGACTGATTAATGGCGTCTTTAGCCTCCGTCATATTTTCACAATCATCCTGCCCATCACCAATCACGACAATATGTCCCATACGTCCTTTGTGATGGGATTCCATATATTGAATAGCTTCACGAATTGCTTTAGAAAGTGGGGTTCCGTGACGGGTAGGAATTCCTTCCAATGCTTGTTTCAATGAGCGGATGTTATTTGAAAATGGATGAACCAAATTGGTTACCGTTCCCTGACACTCATCTCCGGAAAACCGAAGTAATGCAACTTCGGTGTTTTCAGGATTCACTTTATCTAAAATTTCATTACAAGCTGTTCGAGCGGTTTCAATCTTCTGATCATCCTTCATACTTCCTGATGAATCCAATAAGATAAGTAACGAACGGTAATATTTCCCACATTGGGTGCGGAAGGGGGTTAAATCCAGTCCCCACTCCATGTTTGTGATAACTCGGTTAATTACGTTGCGTTGGATCGTATGAAAATCGGTATGATAGTTGCCAGTTTCTTGGATTAAATCATACGATTCCTGTTGAGTAAAATAACACTTCAATTCCACCGTGAATTGATCCCCTGAACGGCTGTATAACCCCCCAATAACCACGGTAGCATCATAATATTCACCAAGATAATGATAGGGATCTATGATATCTTGGTGTCGAAGGTTATCATAAATCTGATGCACTGCACCCGACGTAATTACTTCGATCTGTTGGGATTCTGTTAAATTCGCAGCCAACGTTAAGGGAAAGGCAGTTGCCAGATAATCAATTTCACTATGAGGTGTGCGGTTCTCCAGTGGAATAATCACAACCCGATAGGTGGGAATGGTTTCCGAAACCAACATCCATGTAATAATGCTAACACTCATTAGAAATAAAAGGATAACACCAATGGTAATACGAAGAGGTTTATTCACAGCCAGGGTTCTCCTTAACCGAAGATATACTCCCTCTCCCATTTAAACCCGTGGATCTAAGGTTTGTAGTTGGGGTTAAGTTATTGCCAAATGGGATGATGGAGTATCCAATCCTTTCTACTAGTATCGAGCGTGCTCTCTAAATCTATCAGAAAAAATTAGGATTAGGGAACTAATCGACTGGGATAGCCTTGGGGAGGGTAAAAAAGAACGAAGATCCTTTTCCTAACTTGGATCGCAACCAAATGGTTCCACCATAATTTTCCACAATCCGTTTCACGATCGTTAATCCAATACCTGTATTCTCAAACTCATCCCCCTCTTCGCTTTTATGAAACGTTCTAAATAATGAAAAAACTGCATCGTAATGCGTTTCTCGAATTCCTATACCATTATCTTCTATTTGAAATTGCCACTGATCCCCATTCTCCTTAGCAGAAATATATATATAACCTTTTGGCTTATCATTGAATTTCACCGCATTGGTGATTAAATTCTGAAAAATTTGTTCAATCCGCGTTTTTTCGCCTACTAACGAAGGTAATTTCCCTTTTATCTGTATAGAAATATGATCGGGTATATTGAGTAGCTCGATGAGTGCTGGAATTGTACTATTCAGATCCATTTCCACTACTTCTTCGCGGATACGCCCAACACGAGAATATTGCAAAATTCCCTCAATCAAGTCGTACAAATGATTGACTCGTACCATTATCAATTGTAGATATTCCTCCCCTTTTGTGTCGAGTTGCTTTCCATAATCCATTTGCAACCATTGTGTAAGTGATAAAATGGCTCGTAGTGGGGCTTTTAGATCGTGGGATACAATATACGCAAATTCTTTTAATTCCTTATTCGTTTTCTCCAAATCTACCAGAAGTTTTTCCTGTTTCTCTTTTACCATTTGAAGTTCGCTAATGTCTGTGATAACACCCGCAATTCCCTGCACTATACCTTGCGGATCAGTAAATAACGCTTTATTAATAATGACGTTGGATTGTTGATCGGGATGACCAATCGGATGAATGGTTGATTCATAGGTTATTGGTTTCGCATCCACGAGTAATTGCTGATCTTTTTTTTGGGCAACAGCCGCGCTTTCTGGGTTGGATACTTCTTCTACCCGTTTTCCAATAATCTCCTCTCGGGTCTTATTGAGTAATCCTTCCATCGCTTTATTACATCCCAAGTATATTCCATTTAGGTCTTTATAAAATATTGGATTGGGGATCGTATCAATAAGTTGTTGGGTGAATCCCATCTGAGCACGCTTTTCCTCCCTTGCTCGACGCGTCTCTTCCACATCATGAAGCACTAAAATAGCACGAATGGTGTCTAGCGATTCTAACAAGGGATGAATCCGAAGATCCACCAAGCGTAATTCTTTCGTTCGGGTTCGAATTGATGAATGCCCTTCCAGGATGATATCCTTCCCTGATTTGATAGCATCCAGAACTAGATTTCCCTGATCGGTTTTCAAAACATCATCAATAATGGGGAAAATATGTTCTACCGGCTTATCCAGCACTTCCTGAAGCTTCCATCCAGAAAGCTTCTCGGCTGCTGTATTCATAAAAATGATTTGTGCTTTCTCATCTACCGCAATAACTGCGTCCTGAATACTGCAAAGAATCGTAGAGAAAAGCTGCTGTTCTTTTTTCTGTTCCTGATCCAATTGGTATTTATACAGCGCCATCTCAATCGTTATGTAAAGCTCACGATCGCGTACCGGTTTAATCAGATATCCATAAGGGGATTGATATTTTGCCCGTTGAATATATTCCTCATCTTCATAGGCAGTTAAAAAGATAATAGGTATGGAATGATTCATCTGGATACGATTTGCGGTTTCAACTCCATCCAACCCACCCTCAAGCATAATATCCATCAAAATAAGATCGGGCGTATATGATTCCAACGTCTGCAATGCTTCTTCCCCACTTGAAACAATCACACACGAATGGAAATCTAAATCTTGAATCCGTTTTTTTATATCCAGCCCTACAATCACCTCATCTACAACAATTAATACTTTCCGTTCAGGTGAAGTGTTCCCCATAATTAACTAGACCTTTACCCAATCATGTTGTACCATGCTTAATTTCATCTGTTGCCACCAGTTCCAATGTATGAATCCTACTTTCCTGAGGTTTCATTAAAGAAGTAATAGTAATATCTTAACCTCATTAGGTAGTGAAAGTTTTCCTTGATTCAGGGATCCTGCTAGTTATGTAAAAAAGACAAGTCCGATCTAAGGTGCTCTA
>CAYPZJ010000273.1:0-7198 GCA_964414635.1 uncultured Spirochaetia bacterium | reverse complement strand
TGTAAGGAGATCCATCATGCCTAAACTGAGGATTGCACTCATTGTAAGTTTCATACTCATGCTTGCAGGAGCCATTATTCTGGCAGCCCAAACGTCAGACAGTATTATTCAGATTCAAAAATCCGGTGGGGAATTCATGTTAAAGGAATACATCCAATATCACCCAGAAAATCCCCCCGCCAATGGAGGAGAACTGAATATTTGGGATAGTTTTGAAAACCTAGCTGAAACACAGGAAAACAACCAAACGTATTATCTTGTTACAGCGCGGCAATTAGAGGGGGGAGGCCAACAAGTAATCAATATTAGTTATTACGATGAGCATGGTACCCTTACTCCATTTACCAGCTACATTCCATTTCGTAACCTGCAAAATCTACCGTTACCCGATGCTCGCTATGCAGATATGGTTACCGAACAGGTTGCCTATATGAATTATAGCTACAACGGCGATCGCATCGTGAAAAAAGAGCTGAAAGATATGAATAATGTAACTCAAATAGAGTATCGGTACATTTATGCAGACGATCCTCCTTCCAGACTGATTACCTTCGAAAAATGGGGGAAAACAAAGTTTGGTAATAAATTTGAGAAGAAGAACTATGTGACATATCATTATCCTGAAGGAGATACCAACCCAGATACCGCACCCTTGGGATATAGCTATTTTAACCAAGAAGAACGAGAAGTGTTCCGTCTTGATTTTGCATTTACTTCCCAAGATGCTACTGGAACAGATATCTCCGGTCAACGATACGTTAAATATCGATCGGATATTGCTACTTCAGAAGCCGAAGAAGTCCGAATCGAATATTACATCGTCTATGCAGTAAATGGGGAAGGGATTATCGAACGGGAAATCCAATATTCTGGTAGAGGATATATCCAAAGTCAGAAAGACTATACCCAAATGGAAGATGCATAAAAGATAAACGATAGATATGTGGGCAGGAACGTTTTAGATCGAAGCCAATGTGGTATAATCATATTGGCTTCCACGCTTTTTTAGAAGTTTTGCTTCCACTAGAATTTCGATTAAGGGATGCAAATTACCATTCCGAGCCATCTGCAGTAATGAATATGTCAAAGCTCCATCTGCTATTCCGGTAGATAAACGTACCGCTTTCAAGATAATCTCTCGCGTAATATGGGTGTCCAAATCCTGCAAAATTCGAATACGCAATTGTTCCTTTGACATCAAATTCATCATATATTTCACCTCCATCAAATCTGTTCGTATTCCACCTCGGAGCAATCCGGATAAATGGGTTAAGCACAACCCGTTCCCAAACATCCGTCTAGTACATGTAGACTCACTATCATAAGATGGAGACTGAATGCGTCCAATCCAACTCTATGAAAGGATATCCACAAATGCATTATCACAGTGTAATCAAGAATTATGCCAACCCGTTTATATAATACATTTTTATTATTTTATATAATCGATAGTTTTGCTCTACGATACGTTTGCGGATCATTCAGTAGGATCAGCCAAACCAATTGGATTATGCTGCATAGCAAAATTTTTCGCACTGGTGGATTCAAGTGGGACATTTTTGAGAATGAATGAATCGCCACAGGATAAAAAAATTGATTATTCAAACAGGAGTGTTATATTATATATATAGAGGTAAACGGATGGTTCCCTTCGTTTACGCACACTGAACGGAGTCGAAGTGTAGAATAATTTTAGTTGTCCCAAGGTACTAGTTAGGGTTGATTCTGAACTGCTGACAGCAGGTTAAATAAGGAGTATACTATGAAATATGCTACATTATTCCTCACCTTAGGCGTGCTCTGCCTTGCGTTTGTATCCCAATCTTTTGCAGTAGAAGTATCCCAATTAGTGGGTGTCTGGCAATCTGATGAAATGAAGATCAAGATTGATAGTGATGGAAGCGTAGCCGTAAAAAACGACGATTTGCGCGCTTCTGGAACGTTTCGTGTAGCCGGTGATCGGGTATCACTAAGTATGCAAGCACGGAATAACAATCGTCGGGTTGAAATTGAAATTCAAATTACGAATATTACAGAAAGTCAATTTTCCGCACGAATTATTTCGGTCATGTTGGATGGACAACCAGAAAATCCTGAACGACGTAATGCAACCTTTCATAGAATAAATTAATGCAACACATTACCCATACCTTTCTTCTTCTCTCCCTACTGGTTTTAATAGGGTGCGGTGGCAATTCCCTTGAAGAGCTAACTGAACAAGCGGATCAGCGTACTTACACAGCAGATGAACAGCAAACTGATTCCAACCCCATGGTATTCAGCCCCTTTCAATTGGTAAGCCTTCATTTGGATTGGCGGTATTATCAGAAGGCAGAGGGTTCAGACGATGATTTACTTCATGAAGGTTGGAAATTCACCTATCAAGACAATCCAATTACGGCATGGTCAACAAGTATAACTGGATTTGATGCGCAATTTGGGAGTAATGCTCCAGATATTTTTGATACGGTTCTATGGTATCTTCCACGAGAACGAGTCCATTATGATTCGAGTCTCTCGTTTGAAGAAACTACCCAAGATTCGCAACGTCAGATTATACTTCGTTATACGTTACCAGATGGTTCCACTGTTTTCCGAAAGCATATTCATCCCATCAATGCTACCTATGAAGACTATTCCGGGCATGATCGTGACTTAAAAGATTATTATGCCGATTTTATCATGCTCCAAGCGCATGTGGGTGGGGCAGAACGTTCGGCGGAAGGTGCTATTTTTCGGATTGGGGATAGAACCTTTGAGTTGAAAAAATCAGTTGGAATTGTATATTCCTTCGAGATGAAGGATGTACTCATAAGCGGTGTGGTGGCTGGAACGTCTATTATTTCCCCAACCCAGGAAGGTTGTTCGCAACAGTTCAACGAGGGAATAACCAGGAATTTTTCAATAACTAAGGAATCGGATGAGAAACTTCTGCTCCAAACGGATAATGGGTATTGCAAAGAAATACAGCGTTTTCAACGAAGAGATCAAGGATGGGAGTTGGTTACGGTAGAAAATCAGTTGGTATCTGGAGATATAATTCGTATGAAGTTTGATCCACCCTTATATGACTATCGTTTTATGCCAGAGACCCCCCAACGATCCCTTTTTACCATAAAGATGGGTGAGACCGGCGCAATTATCAAAGGGGAAGTAGAAATCAAAGGGAGTGAGGATGGCTCGATTATCGCCAGTCTGCTTCCTTCCGACCCTTCGTGGTGTAAGCGTCGCCCTGTTCATACCCGTATCAAATACACTCCCGAAAAAATGATCCTTTCCGCACAAATAGAAAATCTGCCTGAAGAAATAGACGACGAATTCGACTTCTAGTTTCCCCTACTTTTTATTACCTTCTGAATGAATCGGTCTGATATTAAGTGGGATGGATGATCCATCCACGCTATGACACATCCATGCAACACGTATGAATCAGAAGACAGCTCCTCCTACCGAATCCAACCTATCCATCATTCAGCATTTGTCAAAATTCTTAAAACGAATAGATCTTAGTGGGAAGCGGAAGACCAATCAATTATTTATCTTTCATTCGGTTGTGATTGGTATTATGTGCGGATTGGCAATGGCATTGTTCCAATGGGGGATCCAAGGTGTCAGCTATTTAATTTTTGGAACACACGAAATTGGTAATCAGGTCTTTTGGCTACGGGCATTGCTTGCACCTATGCTTGGAGGATTAATTGGTGGGCTGATTCTCCGATTCATTACCCCACGATTTGTGGATCAAAAAGAGATTGTAGGGAGCGGGATTCCCCAACTAAAAATTGCTTATTCATTAAAGGACGGGCAGATAAATACAGGGGTCATCCCTTTCAAATTGCTATTGGGCTCCCTTTTTATCGGGTCGGGTTCATCTGTTGGAATGCAAGGTCCCGTTGTTCAGATGGGAGGGGCACTCGGTTGTTTGTTAGGAAAAATATTTAAGATGGATAACATCCATCGTAAGGAGATGGTTCCCGTCGGAGTTGCAGGAGGGGTTGCTGCAGCATTTAATACACCGATAGCGGCGGTAGTATTTACATTGGAAGAAATGGTAGGAGCTGTAGGTGGACGGATCATGGGATCCACGATTATTGCTTCGGTTTCTGCTGCCTATGTCAGTCATACGTTGTTGGAATCGGTATCCGGTTCCGAAGCTTTCCTCGCTAGGATGGCATACCAAATGAACCATCCATCCGAATTGTTTTTTTATGTAATTTTGGGGTTGGTCTGCGGTTTTTTATCCTTATTTATTATCATTGGTATCTTGCGGCTACGACGTTTGGTCATGCGGATACCCCCGAAAATCCGCTTCTTAACACCCGCAGTAGGTGGCTTGCTTGTAGGAATCATTGCGATATTTTTCCCTCAGGTAATGGGCTTGGGATTGGATTCCATCCGAGAAGCGCTCAGTGGGAATTTAGCAACCACCATTGCAGCTTCTATCCAATTGTTGTTAATCATCGCGGTATTTAAAATCGTCGCTACGATGATCTCCTATTCAACGGGAGCGGTAGGCGGGTTGTTAGCACCCTCATTATTTATTGGAGCGATGGTTGGTTCTGCAATTGGAGTATTCACCTCCTGGTTTTATGACGCGGTCATGGTTCCTATTGGGATTATCAGCGCGGAACAAGTGAATATTGAGGTTGGAGCATTTGCATTGGTGGGTATGGGAGCGATGTTTGCTGGAGTCACGCGCGTACCCATGACATCCATCCTACTTATTATGGAGATGACCTTTGATTATTCATTAATCTTACCCCTCATGATTGCCAATATCCTCAGTTTCATCATCTCCCATTTTTTCTATCCCCGTAGGCTGTATGAATCCTTTGCCTTGCAAGACGGCGTTCATCTTCCTGATAGTCACATGCAAACAGAACCGATCATTAAACGAGTAAAGGATGCTTTATTGAAGGATTATGTGGATTTGGAAGATGAAATGACGGTTAAGGAGGCAATGGAAGAAGTAGTAAACTACGAATTCAGCTACTTTCCTGTTATGAATGAATTACATCATATAGTGGGAATGATTACCCGAGCGGAACTGATTGAACTGATGGATAAGAAAAAATCCAAGACATTGCTTCGGGATATTGTTTCTAAACGGCGTATGATATTTACTTATGTGGATCAACCCCTTCATATTGTTTTACAGCGCATGGGATTTCATCAGATCTCTGTCATGCCTGTGGTGAATCGCTTGAATCCACGCCAGCTGGAAGGCTTGATCGCAGTCAAAGATATTATGAATGCGTTTGGTATTCATGAGAAAAAACAGATGAATTCACAGAGCACATCCAATTCGCCAACCGATTCCCAACCCTAAAAGTCCCAGTGCGTGCGTAGAAATACAGTGGAATTATCCATTTTTCCTGGAATGTACTGCTGATAACGTCCAGACCAATAATACATAAAACCCTTGTTGAAACTAAAACCAATCTCTACATTACTGGTGATTCGGAACTGGAATTCAGCATAAATCATGCTGTTGCTATCATCTTGCTTGAAAATCTGCTGCCATTCACGAAAGATATCCAGGTTATATTGATCGGCATAAAAATACAATGTCAACCTGGGAATGGCTTCTTTGGCTATCAATCCGATGCGAAGGTCGGGTCCACCAAACCCGTTGATATCATCCCGATAGGCAAAGAAAAAACGCAAGATCCGTGACTCATGAAACCGGAACGTTCGTCCCACTTCCACGTACCAACCGTTATAATACGCTTTCCCATATTTATTTAATAACGTGATTCCATGCTCCATGGCTTGATCAAAAGTCAGCCCGCGGTAGAATGAATAATCATTTGAAAAATAACGGGTGGGAAACTGTCCTTGCCGTTTACTCAACTCGACCTTTACATCCAAGTCCATGGTAGCAGGTCGAATCCGGAGTTTTAATCCCAATGCGTAAATTCTACCCAAGGTAGTATAAAACGTATAATAATCAGAATTTTGTTCTACCTCACCCAGTGGAACTCCCATCTCATGAATTCCCATGTATAAGGTAGCTGCCAGGATATCTGGATGTTTAAAAACAGGGATTGCAAGATCATACGAATATCCTAATAATTTGGTTGGAATTCGCAAAAAACGCTGCGCCTCCTCTAGCTCTACCAATTCATTATTCGTTTTATTATAGTAATCACCATCCTGAATCGCACCATCCGCTATGGGATCCCCGGTATGTTGCACTACATCGGATTCAGATACCTGGGTTCCATCATCCTGAAAATATTGGGTTGAGAGATAAAAATCCTGGTTTTGGAGGTAGAGTGAAGAATTCGACTGAGTGAAGCGGGTTATGACGGAGCGTCCATTGGTTAATTCTTTCGTACCATAGGCTCTATTGGCACTTCGATCATATACCATACCGAATCCCAATTCCAATCCACTGAGTACCCAATCAATATATCGAACCCCTGTCCGGATAAACTTCATTGGACGAAGGAATCCACGAAACCCCATAAAATCCATCATTCCAATATCATTAATGAAAGCTTTTATTCCAGCATAATGCAGATCAACATCCAGTACAGCACCCGCAATGCGCAGGTAGGGGGAATACGCCATGTTAGAAAACCGATCCACCAGAGTGCCTTCACCCAAAGTTATTTCTCGAAGTTCGCCCACATACAACGAAATAGGATCTACTTCGGGTGTTCCCCAGCGGATGAAATCGATCTTCCCAGGGAGTACATACCGGGTATTATTCCATTCGTAATATTTAGCCAGTTTGTTCCAATCCCGATAATTCTGCTTATCTTCCAACGTCATGTCATTAATACTGACTGCTGCTTGTAACCCTACGCTAAATTTATAAATAGAAAAATACGGGCGGAGACCAAAACTTAGGTAATTATTTCGGATTTCATTAACCAGTTTCATTTCCACTTTACCACCCCAATGGATATTCATTTCACCGGGATGGATCATCTCTAGGAAAGAAGGATAAAACGAAGAATGCAGTTCTTCTTTGGTGGGAATCGCTGTGATGGATTCGCGTGGGATGGGACTGGAAAATGAAATCTCACCGATCCAAATAAGTACCAATATTAGGCTTAACCATCCTCCGAAGATTGGCAAGCGGGTGGATACGATGTGAAGAGCGTGGAGATTTCGTGTTTTCATGTACGGCTAGTTTAACACCATCGAAGCGGTTTTTGGCATATACTTCCCGAAAAAAATGGAGTAC
>CAYPZJ010000272.1:0-7251 GCA_964414635.1 uncultured Spirochaetia bacterium | reverse complement strand
CAGTGAATTAAGTGATACACCGATTCATCAAGAAGCCAAAGGTACCATCAATTTCGGAAAAAAATCATATCAATTAAGTGGTTTCTTTATTTTTTTTGGAACCTGCCTTAGGAAATTAAATACTGCTTAAGATTCAACCGATAAATACACAAGACCAGTCTGGATGAATTCAGAACGGGATATCTTCAATTATGCGTGATAAAAATAGGAACTTCCATAGTTTAAGCCTTGTGCTGCTGCTGCTATTTCAACCATTGTTCAGCTGGAGTATTGAACCGGCTTCTGCATCGATTTTACCCGCTCTACCGAATAATACCAATCTGATTCATTTATGGTCTTTTAATAATACACTCATCGATGAAATTGGAGCGCTTCCCACCCATCCTACAGTAGGAGTCACCTCTCCTATCCCGCTTTCGGCAATTCTTTATACGCCAGGTATCTACGATCGCGCTATGAATTTTAATGGTCAGAATAATCATCTGGCATTGGATGATTTTCAACTTGAGGATCAGTTTACTATCGCTGCCTTACTATATATAGAGTCGCTTCCCGATCCAGGGAAAGTATCCATTATTCTTTCTCATCACTATGCGTGTTCCTTTGCAATAACTGATAAAGGGCAAGCTCGCGTAAGCGTGATGGAAGAATCGGGGTGGGATGATTTTTATACTGCTGAACATACCTTAACTCCTGGACACTGGTATCTCATTGTTGGAAGTTATACCGGGAATAAATTACGCTTATTTGTTTTTACAAAAAGCTACCAACGGGATGAAAACTGGTTACGGGAAGATCCGGTACAACACTTTTATTGGGGATATGAGGTTCAGCGTTCAACCGTTTACCGAATGAACCAATTTCATACTGGTTGGAGTATAGGGAATTGTGAATCGGGTTGTGATCCGAATCAGTATCAATATTTTAATGGTAAAATAGATGAATTAGCCATATGGGATATCGGGCTTACGTATGACCAAGTGGAAGATGCCCTTACACCGTGGATTGCAAAGTTTAAGGTAACACCACCGCCTCCAAAGGAATATGTGGAGATTAAAGAATTCATCGATGAAATTGATGAAATTCGTATTGTTGATCCAAATTATAATGTATTGGAACGACGCCTTCCTGAGTACGATGAGGATACAGGAAGGTTGACTCAATTGGACATCTATGATCGTTATAATGATTTTGTATTTTTTGTTAGTTATTCCTATCCAGAAAATGGGATGGTTGAAACCCATAAAATCTCTACAATTGGGGAAGTTGAGTTTGAAACTAGAGAAATGGTTACCAAAAATGAAGGTGGAAATTGGAAGGAAGGTGTATTCCAAAGTCAGGTGACCGGTAAAACCTATCGGTATCGACGCTATTTCGATGACCAAGGACGTGTATTTCAAGAACACCAACGGATTGAACAACCTGCTGAAGAAAGTGGAGAGGTTCTCATTGAATATCATTATAATGAGTTTAACCAACCGCGAGAAATTCGTTTCTTCCAACGCAATGAACATCATCCCTGGCGGTTATTCAAACGACAGGAAATTCTGTATAATGCATGGAACCTACGGGAATACGTGGTCGAATTTGATGGACAAGGCTTAATTACGGAAGTGGAACACTATTTTTATCAGGGAATGCAATATTTTCATAAAATTGAAGTATGGCGACCGAAGCGAGGAATAACAGACTTTCATTATTTCCCTCATGAGGGTGAATTTGAGTTGCACCATATCTGGATTTTTGATTACCTTAAAAAGAAAATTCGTCCATTCGACCCAGAAACACCATTGATGATGGAACGATGGGATTTTCAACCGTATATCTTTGGACATTAGTTGTGTAGGATGTATATGCGGTTTTCAATCTTATATGCAATTCTTCTTGCCAGCTTTATTGGAGCTACGTTGATTCCCTTGGGCAGTACCTGCACCCATCCCGAAAAAGAAAATAAAGCATCAAGCCAAACCATCACCAACCAGCTCATTCTCCCCAAACAAACCCTCACACCCAGCAAAATAAATCGTTCTTCTAATCATACCATTCCACTTACTATTATAGAAGTCACGCCCAGCAATCGAGCAGTCGTACAACAAGCGCTAGCTAAAACGAATGAAATTTGGCACGAATGCGATGTGCAGTTCCAAATTGAAGAATGGATCCCATTGGATTCTTTTTGGGATATTCCCTATTCACCTGATTGGAGCCTTTCTGAAACGGATCCTACGATTTCACTCCCGGATACGAAAGTACTCAGTCTCATTCAAGCAATACGGGCTTTCCATCCAGATGAAACACTTGTTTTTTATATTCAATCCACCGATCCTAATACATTGGGCTGGAGCTATTTCCCGCATATACTCCAGCAGCACTGTCCCCAAGCGGAGCAAAGTGCTTCTTTAGATTACACCATATTTCTTTCAGAAAAGACGTTTCAAAAAAATGGATATCTTACGCTTACCCATGAATTGGCTCATCTTTATTTTAACAAAGGGGATGACTACTCCGCTTCATCTGATTATATCCTTTATCCCCAAAAGAATCCTAACCGTACTACGATCCCCCGTTCGTTATGTCGTCAAATCAGATCCCGATAACGGCTGGCGGCGGCAATAAAATCATTCCAAATCGAATCATCCTGGGGTTGCAATTCGGGGTGCCATTGAACACCGAGCAGATACCAGTCCGATTGTGTTGTTTCAAGCGCTTCTATTAATCCATCAGGAGCCATGGCTGTGGGTTGAAGCGATGACGCACAATCCAAAATCCCCTGGTGATGTTTGGAATATACCTGGTGGGTATTTCCAAAAACCTTTTCTAATCTGGTACCAGGTATAATAGTTATGGAATGTTCTACTACCTTGGAAGAGCCATGATCAGCCAGTTCTGAATTCAAACTTATATCTTGAAGTATCGTTCCACCTCCATACACATTGATAAGCTGCATCCCATAACAGATACCCAATAAAGGAATACGATAGGTTTCTGCTTTTTGAGTTAGCCACAAATCGAAATCAATTTTAGAAGAGGATTCATACGTGCTGGGATAGCGTTCGGGATGATTGAAGTAAGAGGGAGGAATATCGTCTCCTCCCGGTATGATTATGCCATGTAGCAATCGTAGTAGCTGATCGTCAGGCTGCAAAGGTAACAGAATAGGTATTCCCCCAGCTCGTTTTAGCGGAGGGATATATTTTGCCTGTATATAGAGATACATAGGATCATCTGCAAGGGTATCTGGATCATAAAGCTGCTGCTTTAACAGTTTCCCTTGTGTTTGTGAAATAGAAATGCCAATCAGGGGTTGGGGCATAGGTAAACCTTTGCTCGTATTTTAAATTGAATGCAGCTTTAAAATAATAAAACGCGGGGATGAAAAGAATGGAGCAGTCCGAAGAGGGTGGGATTTCACGTCTGGGAGTTCATAGGTTGATACATTATATCCGCTGTTCAATTAAGGCTTTCAATCAATATCCTATTGTACGGATGGATAAACGATCGGGTGAAAAGAAGAACGTTGACCTGATTGATATTCCTCTCCGATAGGCTGAAAAAGAGCTAAAAACAGAAAACACTATAAATGTAGATTTCAATGTGAGAAGAATAAGAAAGCATGGAGTGTTGTATTGGTAAATGATATGGGGTAGATTGCTCTGTCTCAATCCACCCCGTACTGAGAATTACTTATTGTCATCCTTTTTTTCGTCATCTACGACAGAATATTCCGCATCCACCACATCATCATCACCTTTACTATCTCCTTGTTGTCCTGACTGCCCTTGCTGATTCTGCTGGTTATCTTCTCCGGGTTGTTCTCCGGGTTGGCTACCCCCTTGATCGGCGTTCTGATAAAGATGGCTGGATACTTTATGCATCGCAGTTTGTATTTTATCAATCGCTTCTCGCAATTTTGTTGCATCATCGGAGTCTAAGACCGATTTCCCATCTTGAATTGCCTGTTCTAATTCCGATACGCTTTCAGCAGGGATCTTATCTTTATTTTCATTGAGGATCTTTTCATTTTGATAGATCATATTATCGAGGTTGTTTTTCAACTCTGCTCGTTCCTTGACTTTACGGTCTTCTTCCTGGTTTTGTTCAGCATCTTTTACCATCTTATCGATTTCAGACTCGGTTAATCCACTAGATGATTCAATACGAATGGATTGCTCTTTTCCAGTTCCTTTATCCTTCGCGCTTACATTTAATATTCCATTTGCATCCAAATCAAATGTCACCTCAATCTGGGGCATACCACGAGGGGCAGGTGGGATTCCCGAAAGTTCAAAATTCCCGATTAATTTGTTTTGGGATGCCATTTCCCGTTCTCCCTGAAGAACTTTTACAAATACACTCGTCTGATTGTCTTCAGCGGTGGAAAAAACTTCGCTTTTTTTGGTAGGAATAGTTGTGTTTTTAGGAATGAGTTTTGTGAAAATACCACCCAGGGTTTCAATCCCGAGGGATAGAGGGGTAACATCCAGTAGTAAAATATCTTTTACATCTCCCGCTAATACACCCGCTTGGATTGCAGCACCCAGTGCGACTGCTTCGTCAGGATTGACCGAGCGGTTGGGTTCTTTTCCGAAGATTTCTTTTACAATGGTTTGTACAGCAGGGATTCGGGTAGACCCACCAACCAGAATAACTTCATCAATATCTCCGACACTCAATTTCGAATCTTTAATAGCAATTTCACAGGGATTTCGTGTTCGTTCCACCAGATCCTGCACGAGTTGTTCAAATTTTGAACGGCTCAACGAAACATTGAGGTGTTTGGGTCCATTCTGATCAGCAGTGATAAACGGTAGATTAATTTCTGTAGATTGGGTACCGGATAATTCGATTTTTGCTTTTTCAGCAGCTTCTTTTAACCGTTGCAATGCCATGCGATCAGTGGAAAGATCAATCCCATTGCTACTCTTAAACTCTTGGACCAACCAATCCATAATACGTTGATCGAAATCATCTCCACCCAAGTGCCCATCACCATTAGAAGATTTCACTTCAAATACACCATCCCCCAATTCAAGGATGGAAATATCAAAGGTACCTCCACCAAGGTCATAAACAGCAATTTTTGAATTCGTATTCTTTTTATCCAATCCAAATGCCAAAGACGCGGCGGTTGGTTCATTGATAATCCGTTTTACTTCTAACCCAGCTATTTTCCCAGCGTCTTTCGTGGCTTGCCGCTGAGCGTCGTTAAAATAGGCGGGAACTGTAATTACAGCTTCTGTCACCTTTTGACCCAGATAATCTTCGGCAGTTTGTTTCATTTTTTGAAGCACGCGTGCGGAGATCTCCGGTGGTGAGAACGTACCCTGATTGGTCTTCACCCGTACATCACTATTGGGTCCTTCTACTACTTCATAGGGTACTGTTTTTATTTCTTCCTGAACTTCGCTATATTTCCGTCCCATAAACCGTTTAATAGAGCGGATGGTGTTATTAGGGTTGGTAACAACCTGGTTTTTGGCTTGCTGACCAACGAGTTTTTCACCTTTATCCGTGTATGCAACGATTGATGGTGTGGTTCGTTGTCCTTCTGCGTTAGGTATTACAATGGGTTCGTTTCCTTCCAGAATCGCAATACATGAGTTCGTGGTTCCTAAATCAATTCCTATCATCTTGCCCATGAGATCATCCTCCTTAGCATCTCGTTCTCGATGGTCGCTTTCCATCTCTATGCAGTATAAAGCAAAAACAATGCCAAGATTAAGAATACCTGAATGCGACGCTGAAGATGGTATCCCAAAAGAGAAAACAGCAAGCGCGTTAAATAATTTACCCATCATACGCGATAGAATTTGACACGGGATATCTATTTTCGTTATTGGAGTGGGTCAATTTGATACGGTTTGCGAAAATTTCCTGGATTGGAATCAAAACAACGGATCCTAACGTAATACGTATCCAATATTAAAACCAATCAGATATTCAAAAAAGTAGCAAAAAACCAGGAGAAAGTGTGTTAACCGAATGATAAACCATGAATCTCAAACGGATGAAATCAGCACAAAGACATTACGAACACAGTGAAGCAATCGCACCTCTGAAAATGATTGCTCCGTCGCGTTGCTTCTTGCAAATGCGCCAAGAAACAAGAGCCACCAGACCGTGGATTTAATTTACCTTCTGTCTCAATTTTATTATGCTTACTTTAATTGGTATCTGGGTTGGAATCCCTGTGGTATTCATACTGACCGAGGTATTGATGCGAATCATTTGAAAAAACGGAGCGGTATCAAGAATACCGATACGATGTATGGGGTACATGAGCATAAAAAAACTCGATTAAAATATTGGGGACTTGAGGCTGATGATTGCTGTAGGGTTATGTTATACTTGAAAGTTTCAGTTTTGATATGGGTGTCTGTGACGTGAAGCGCCACAACCACCCAAAAAAAATGTCAAACTTCTTTCAAGCGAGTATATCTGTTAAGGAGGATAGGGAATGCATTATTATGAAATCATTGAAGATGATCAAGTGAATGGTGTTGTACTGCAACGAAAAGGTGGACGTATAGGACCCGTGATACGGATTATACTTGGAGTTCTGTTTTTTGTTTTAGCGGTGATTGCAGTCGTATTGGCATTTAACCCAGAGATTTTGATGCGTTATCCGGGTTCCGATGGTAGAACGGCGATTTTGGTGTTTGGATCGTTGGGAGGTGGATTGTTTCTGTTTCTATCTATGTTGAGCCTACGATTATATCCATCCAATCTGCCAAAACAGTTGATTTTTGATAATGATTTGGGGGTGATTAAGCTGGATAAGGGGAATGTACCATTAAAATCAGAAAGCATTCCTTACGATCATCTGTCTCAACTAAAAATGCTACCACACCTTTATTCCAACCGCAGTTTGACTTCCGGATATGCAGGTATGAGTTATAATCAAGTAGATGTCGAGTGGGATGTTTATTTAACCATGAATGATGATGCATCCTGGCATCTTACAACAGAAGACACGTATGAAGACGCGCGGGAATTTATGGATTGGTTATTAGATCATGTGGATTTGGACGCTGGAGGAAAAGCCCAGAAAGATGTAGAACCTGGATTGATAAAAAGTCAACGGCTTCAGGATGGAATGCGTTACGAGTGGAAAGTACCCGTGGATTTGGCAGGTTTGGTGACTGGAATTGGGAAAACACTCGCATTGGGTCTTGCACTAACACCTCCTCCTTTATTATTAGGTGGTTTTTGGATATACCTTTTTTACGGAATTACTGCAGTGGTATTATT
>CAYPZJ010000271.1:0-7297 GCA_964414635.1 uncultured Spirochaetia bacterium | reverse complement strand
AACTGTCTCATGAGAATAAAAATAGTTGTGATTTTTTTATTAAGTTTATGCCTATCTTGTAATAGCATTATCATTGAATCAATAGTGGATGGAAGTTTTATTACACCACCGGCAGTGCTGAATTGTAATATCAAGAATAATGCTGTAAATGTTGCGACCGACGTGCAGATCCATCTAACATTTTCTTCATCTATGGCTATAGAAACGTTAGAAGAAGCGATTCAGATTTACGATTACCTATCCAATCCGATTCCTTTTTCACTCGAATTGGATTCCGTGAAAGCAGTATTGACAATTGAATTCCTTGATGTTTTGGAAACCAATTCCAGTTATCGGCTAGTCGTAGATCAGAATGCCAAAAGTCAATCGGGACAACCACTACGCAATATATATGAGATTTCATTTACAACATCCAGTTTTAGTGCAAGACCCACGATTACTGTTCTTTCACCGGAAGATGGGTCGATTGATATAAGTCGAAACACTTCCATATTGTTTACAAGTTCTCTTGCTATGGATTATGATTCCCTTCTGCTAAATACGTCTCTATTTGATGAAAGTAACCAACCGGTCCAATTCGAATTGACAGAACTGAAAACGAACGTGTATTTAGCAAATCCAATCGATGAACTGCAACCCCTTATAGAATATACCTTGGAAATAACATCCCAAGCCTATGCCATCAATGGAATAACCCTAAATGGGAATGTGATGAGTAGTTTTACAACTCGAAAAGAGAGTGACTATACCCCCCCAGAAGGCGTGCAAAACATTACCCAACACAGATTAGAAAAAAATAAAGCCAGGATATCCTGGATTCCACCCGATTTGAATCGTTCTGCTAATGTGGATGTGGAGGGATTTGTAGTAGTAAAAACAATGGATGTTGTATTTAACGGTACGCTTGGTAGAGAACCCTATTTAACGGGTCGGTTGATTGGGAATGGTTCTGTAGTAAAGATACTGAACAGGGAAAGTACATATTTTATTGACAACGATTTGGATGAAGCGTTTCAGTATCAGTACACCGTATTTGTAATGGATGACTCCTATAATTACTCCACACCTGAATCGACACCGTTACTAGTTGATTTTATTTCAACTACAGCGACTGATATTTTTCATGAAGTAGACATTTCCTGGGAAATAGATCGGGCATGCGCGTTTCAGATAGGTTACCATTTTGACCTGGATTTAGAGTTTGAAGAGAGTTATAAAAACCCGAGTAGCCCTATTGCGAATTCTACCAACGGAAATGTTACGATTACTGAATTGATCCCCGTTCTACCCTATTATTTTGGATTGGAAGCGGTGGATAATCACGGTAATGTGCTGAAAATCAATTCATTTATGGACCAGTATGCGACCGAGTCCTATAGTGATTATTCGTCTTATTTCACCTATCTTACGGATGGTGATGCAAATGTGACTTACCCACATGTTTTAAGCAATGGTCAAAAAGTTGTGTTTTCAACAGATGCAGATAACTTTTTAGGCTCTCATGAGAATAGTGGTTTTGAACAGATTGCAGAATGGGATCTGGCTACAGGAGATGTTACATACATTACTGATGGTGATGAACGAAGTAATCTTCCAAAGTATAGTCCTGATGGAAAGAAAATCGTATTCTCGACAAATGCGGATAATTTCCTGGGCTCCCATGAAAATAATGGGATAATTTATCAAATCGCTGAATGGGATCGAACGACTGGAGATACAACCTACATTACAGATGGAGAAGATAGTAGTGGCGGTGCAAATTACAACCATGATGCAAGTAAGATTGTCTTTATGACTAATGCAGATTCCTTTTTAGGAAGTCATCTTTATAGTGATGAATATCAAGTGGCAGAGTGGGATCGTGCAACAGGTGATATTACATACATTACAGATGGGAATGATTTTAACCGTGACGCAACATATAACCCCGATGGACAAAGGATTGTGATTTACACCGATGCGGATAATTATCTAGGCAATCGTCCATACGATTCACGACAAATCGCAGAGTGGAATAGGGTAACCGGAGAGATTCATTACCTCACAACAGGCGACGGGCTCAATGAAACACCCGTCTATAGTCCAGATGGAAATCGTGTAGTCTTTGAAACCCATGCTGCAAATTATCTGGGAGAAAGGGGATCAGACCAATTACAAATTGCTGAATGGGATCGATCCACCAATGAAGTTTGGTACGTTACCAATGGCAATGATGATAGCAGAAGACCTTCGTATCATCCCAGCGGAGATAAAATTCTGTTTACCACCTATGCGAGCAATTTCTGGGGACCACCACCCATTGGTTTCTGGCGATCCCTTGCCGAATGGGATCGTCATACAAAGCAAATCACCTATATCACTTCAGAACCAGATGGAGCTGCTGATTATGGAACCTATATAGGTACAGGGGATGAAGTGCTTTTTACTTCTCGTTCAGACAACTATACCGGTGTCATAGTGAATACTTTTCCAGATCAACTGATTAGATGGGTTCGTCCATAGTGATAGGAGTTATTTATGCGTAATACATATGTAATACTAGTTTTCATACTCTTCCTCTTTTCTGGCTGCAATGATCTTACGTTGCAATATGTATTGGATGGAATGATGATATCTGTACCAGAGGTAGTTTCCACTTTTCCTGCTCATGAAAAAGAGAGTGTAAGTACTGATATTATCATACAAGTGTTTTTTTCTAAACCAATGCAAATGGAATCGTTAAATCGAGCAATCCAATTAATGCAGGATGCAAGTGTGGTTCCCATATCATTGGAACTTTCAGAGAACGACACCTTGTTGTCTATCACACCCCAAACTATCTTGGATATTGATACAACCTATACGTTACACATCAACAAAGAAGCTATGAGCAGTGATAACCGTCAGTTATCAAAAGCAGCAATCATTTCTTTCAGTACTTCATCCCTCAGCTTGATTCCCACACTTGATATCGTTACACCTGAGAATGGAACCATTAATGTAAATCTGGATGAAGATATTATCATAAGCAGTTCCATCCAGATGGATTTGGATTCATTGCGTGAAGAAATCTCTGTTTATCATGGTGATTCGACGGAAGCTGAAGTCATCATTACGGAAATAGAAAATAGCTTATATCGCATTGCGCCCGCGATTCAATGGGACGCAGAGACTGAATATACCATTTCCATATCGGGTAATGCCTCTGCATATAATGGTGTACCCACCGGGAATCAGACAACAAGTATCTTCACGACAGGTGTATTAGGTGACAGGATTCCACCCTTGCCTATTCAGAATGTGACCCAAAACAGATACGAAGACACCCGTGCCTATATATCCTGGAATCCTTCTGCTGATCCCCTGAATCCTGCAAATTCAGACCTGTTAGGATATGTCATCGTACGAACCGAAAATCAGCTGTTTGCTGGAACACCTGAACGAAAAGCCTATCTTGCAAATGAAACAATGGGGAATGGGGTTGTGCTGGATGTTGTCGCAAACGATATTGAAACGTATATTGATAATGGCGTGTAAGCAGATATTATGTATCAATATGCAATCTTTGCAGTTGATTCCCATTATAATTATGCATCACCTCGAACAACTCCATTCCTTCAATCTTTTTCTCTTGAATTGGGAACTGATAGTTATCATACCTCTAATATAAGTTGGGAATTGGACCGAGCCTGTGATATACAGTTTGGGTATCATCACCAGCGAGGGATGGAGTTTGCTAGCCTCAACCACGATCCCATTTCGCTAATCGTTGATGCAGTTTCGGGAATATATTTGATATCAAATCTGATTTCAGGTGTGGAATATTACTTTGGAGTTTCTGCATCAGACAACGATAATAACCAAATCATTCTCGGGTCATTTTTCATATCCAACAAGCAAGAATCCTATTCTGCAAACCACTCCAATGTCACCTACCTGACTAATGCTAATTCATTAACCACCATATATTATCCACAGCTCAATTCTGATATATCAAAACTCTTTTTTCTGACAAATGCAAGTACGTTTGACCAGACGTACGCTCCCTATACCCCATCCTGGCATCAAATAGCAGAATATGATATTGCGAGTGGTATTGCATACTACATTACAACAGTTGACAGAGATTTTGAGGGATACGATTTCAGTCCTGATAATCAATACATCACCTACGGTACAGAATGGGATGGAGGCACAGGCCCACATACGGAATCTTTTGATATACAAATTGTTGAATGGGATCGAGCGACCGCGACCCATACCTATATTACAGATGGCGATTCGGATTCATTGAAACCCATTTACAATTGTGATGGTAGTAAAATCCTTTTTGTAACCGATGTGGATGGTTATTTGGGAGACCATACCTATCCCAGTTATAGTCAATTAGCGGAGTGGGATCGGTCTACAGGTGATATTACCTATATCATAGATGGTGATAGAGATACCGAATCCGCTATCTACAATAGCGATTGTAGCAAAGTGCTTTTTGTGACAGATGCGGACAATTTTTTTGGAAGTCATAGCAATCCTGCTCGCACCCAGCTAGCTGAATGGGATCGGGCTACAGGTGATGTCACGTATATCACAGATGGCAACGCGAATGCAACGAGCTATTATCTTTATAGTAATGATGATAAGAAAATTTTATTTACTAGCAATGCATCGAATTTTGGACCTTTGGTAAATTCGGGGAATAGCCAAATTGTTGAATGGGATCGTACCACGGGTACTTGCAGCTATCTGACAGATGGGGATGATAATTCTTATTCCGCAATCTATAATCATGACCTGTCAAAAGTGTTATTCAGATCAAACGCAAGCAATTTTAATGGAACACATACCTATGTTACTGAAATCCAAATTGTGGAATGGGATCGGAGTACGGGGATCTCAACCTATATTACGAATGGTGACGGATCTTCTCATAATTTTTCCTATAATTCAGACGAACAAAAAATCATATTTGAAACAGATGCTGGAAATTTCGAAGGTGAATTTACACCCCATACACTAAATACTGAATTAGCCGAATGGGATCGGGCTTCTGGACTGATTACCTATCTCACAAATGGGGACAAATATTCTGCAAAACCTTTTTATATGGATAATGATACCATACTCTTCACAACAAATTCTAACAACTATGTTGGACAACATGACTATCCCGATATGGGACAGCTTGCAAGATGGATTCGTCCCTAATTGAACCGTTTTTTTTATCCCATCACCTTTTCATGTAATAAACACTCCAGTACAGCTGGAGTCCAAGTGGATTCTTAAAAAAATGAAATGAGAATTCAGCATACTAAGGAAGGATGGGGGGGGGGGTAACTTATGGCTGCTGTACAAAAAAATTTATCCGTGAAGTACACCAGAGAACGCAAATAAAGGAGGTAATCGAAGAAAGACAAAAACGTTGTTAAAGGTTTATGAATTACATGCTGGGCGTTTTCCTAAAGGAATCCCATAACCGATGCAATTACCAGATGCCGTCTGACTCAAGTTCGTCACCCTAAACCATCCAGGATTTCCCAAAACGTGAATAGATAAGGCTTACAAGCGTATTAATCAATCCAGAGAAGTAGGCGTCCCCTCTACAATTTTCGTATTCGTTCCGTCCGCGCCGCTCCCACTGCACGAAACGCAAGATCTGTATTGTTTATCAAAAAGACTGTCTTCGATAGAATTGATGTGTGGTTCCATTTTTGTTTTTCTATCTATCGATACGAATAAACATCGTGTTAATAATGTTATCCGCAGGTAGTATAAAGTCAAGTACATTTCGTCAACGTCTAACTACATATTCGTGATTAGTAAAATAGCTTGTGTTTAGATGAGGTTTGTGGAAGGGTCTAAAAGATAATTTAGGGATAGAACCCCATTATTTTTTTGGGAGGTGACGAACTTGAGTGAAAATACATTGCAACCGTGTCATTTTAGGCATAATTTATTCAAGTATTAGATAATTCATTGTATAGGTGGTTCCCTTCCTCAACCTTAACAATAAATAAGCATGTGTTGACTATGCTCAATTTTTAAACTATCCTCAGGATATCTTCTCGATCATTGCCGCATGCAGGCATTAATAGAGAAGTTAAAAGTAACCCTTTAAACACAAAATAGCTATAAAAGGCAGGTAAACTATGAGTAATCAACTGGAGTTCAGTAACCCATCCGATGAGTTAGGGCAGCAACGGATTGGGAAACTATTTTTGATCGGTGGGGTTACTGCCTTTGTTCAGATGTCCACCGTGCTTTTTGCAGTGGTTGGATACATCATCTGGCCGCATGTCTTTAATGATGCGAAAGCAATTTTTGAAGGCATACAGCAGCGTCCTTTTGTGTATTTCATGAAGTTAGATCCGGTGGTGCTGATCGGTACTCTTCTCCAGTTACCTGTTTGGCTTGCTATCTGGGCGGTGTTGAAAAAGAGTAATCCGTCGTTAACGCTAATCGCCCTGGCTATCGGTGTTATATCAACCGTAGCGATTTTAACCACGCGGCCGATCGTGGAACTCTTTTCACTTGCCTCTTTGTATACTGGAACTGAAAGCCTTATTGAAAAAGAGCACTTTCTTGCGGCTGGTGAAGCTCTGCTTTCTCAATTTCACGGAACTGCATGGGCAGTGAGTGTGATGTGCGGTGGAATCGCAGGGATCGTTTTTGGCGTTCTCATGCTTCAACAGGTGTTCTTCCGTACGGCAACAGCTTGGGCTATGATCCTGAGTGGAATTGGGGCATTATTTGTTTTTGTACCGGTAGTTGGTGTGATTCTTCTATTCGCGCTGGCAACAATTGGAGGAATGACAGCTAGTGTTTTGGTAGGACTGGACTTGCTTCACACATATAAGCATTTTAAAAGTCAGTAAACTATCTTCGTCGGGTTGCACAATCTTTTTATGGAGAACCTTACGGCAAAACGTGCTTCTTGATGATTTTTGCCACACCATCCTCTTCATTCGGAGGAGCCATGACTATATCGGCGTAACGGGCTTGCAGAACCACTCGGATTTCCGGTGCCGCATTCGCTATCAAAACCTTATGCCCCGCTTTCTCCAGCATTGGTTGATCACCATAATTATCCCCAAATACCATTACTGCATCCAGCGGGATATGCAGCCGTTTATATAACCAATCGAGCACGCCCTTTATTCACCTGCTTGGTATTGATTTTTTTCTATAATATTTAAGGGACCGGAAGTTTTTTAGTCAGTGGGATAGATGGGTGTATTATGGAGAAAATCGGTGGGAAGCAGTTTTCTAGGAGTCAGTCTGAAAGGTTTCATCCGTTCCCCGAATGAATTCGGGGCTACAA
>CAYPZJ010000270.1:6501-7318 GCA_964414635.1 uncultured Spirochaetia bacterium | reverse complement strand
GTCACTACCCCAAGTATCTTAAAAAACATAAAAATTGCCCAAAATTCGCACCCTACCTCATCCACAAAAATTGCTTTACAGCAAGCATGGATATCCTGAGAATGTAGATTGGAAGGGATTTGTTTGTATACGAGCTATATACTTTCTTAGGGGCATGCAAGTGTAAGATCTGAAAAAAAGGTCAAATTGACAGCATCTGTGATTCAATTCTGTTTGCATAAACCCACATATTTGTTTGATTCGGGATCAGATCCAAATATGGTTTTTGTAAGGTACTTCAATATCTCTTTTCATGAGGATACACGAATCAAGCGCAAAATTTGACTATACCGTTCAATAAAGGTATAAAAAAATGTAGCATGATTTAAACAGCGAGTAGACAAAAAATTAGATGAATATATCTGTGAGTGTGGTTGTTGTTGTATGCTATGATTACTTATTTGACTTTTAATGTTTTTGTTAGTACTCTTTAAGAGGTACAGGTTTGTGGAGAATTTGGGATTTGCGGAGCGTTTAGATGCACAAAGAAGACACCAGCCTCTTTTTCACGCACTATATGGAAATTCTAACCCAACTCCATGAGATCTGGTTAGCCACATTTGATGAAATTCCTGATATCCTTTTTAATATTAAATGTATTGCTCCTCTTCTAAAAGGATATATTCATGATTATCTGAAGCAGAACAAGAAGGAATTCCTCAATTCATATAAAGAGGAAATGGCAACATACCAAGATAATATTAAACTTATCCATAAAGCGCTCTTAGATAATCGAAAAGCGATTCCCGATTTGAAAGATAAAGCAGCTGATCTTCCC
>CAYPZJ010000270.1:0-6491 GCA_964414635.1 uncultured Spirochaetia bacterium | reverse complement strand
CAAACTAAAATTTACAGATGCCCGTTCCATGGCACCAATCATTGAAAAATACACAAAGAATTGTTTGCTATTTATTGCGCAATACGTAAAAAAAATAGAGGATTACAACAAAAACTTCATTCAAGTCCAATTTCAATTGTTGGACAGTATGTTGGAGCAACTGACTTCGTTACGCAGTCTGACAAGTGAAAAAGTCGAAGCATGGAATGATCAAGTGTTGCAAAATTTGCAGATTGGTTTGAATGGAGTCAAAGAAAGCAAAGCAATCATGGAAAATCTCAGCAAGCAAATAGAAAATAGTAAGATTATTATTGCAGGGAAAAGTACGTAGCCCTTTCTTTTTCAGTTCGTAAAACCCAGCACATCCTCCATATCAAATACCCCCTTTTCTTGATCCTGTATGAAACGCGCCGCCAATAATGCGCCTTTCGCAAACGCTTCGCGGTTGTGGGCTTGATGTGCTAATTCAAGTGTTTCGCCTTCGGTACCAAAACAAACCCGATGTTCCCCCACTGTATCACCCAACCGCAAAGCAAACACACCCAATTCATCGATTGTTCGAATACCTGGTTTCCCATCCCGACCAGTTTTCACGCAGCTTGGATACGTTCTTCCTGAGCCTTTCGCTGCCAATTCTGCTAACCGTAGCGCAGTGCCTGATGGTGCATCTTGCTTTCGTCGATGGTGTGTTTCTATGATTTCTAAATCATAATCATGTTCCACATTGAGAATTCGGGAAGCGTGTTTTATTAAATGAAAAAGAGTTGTTACACCGAGGCTAAAATTGGGAGCAAAGACGATGGGAAATTGCTTTGAAGATTCTGTAAGGAAAGCTTGCTGGTTGGAATCCATTCCTGTAGTACCAATTATCAAGCGTTTTTTATGGTGATGGTTAGTTTTAAGTAGTTGCATAGAACTATCGGGTGTTGTGAAATCAATGATGGTATCACTGAGGGTTAATAATTCTTCCATAGAAGAGGAAAGCGTCCAGTTCCGTGAACCTAAACCTAATTCCAACCCAATATCCTTACCAATTAACGGATGTTCCTTATGCTCACAAATATACGAAATCGTCATATCCTGTTGCTGACAAATCAACCGTATATTTACGATCCCCATTCGCCCCATTGCGCCCAAAATTCCAATCTGAATCATAGTATCCCCTTTTGATAGATATTGAAACGGTATGCCAACTGAGAATGGTCAATTGGAACATTCACATCCGAGGTTTATCTTAACTACTTAGTATATAATACTCCCGTTGTGAAACCTTTATAGAATATAGTAGGAAATCCCACATAGAGCAAAAAGGTATTATCTTTAATACCATGCAGCGAAGATTCGTTATTTCATTTATGATGTTTTTATTGTTTTGGGGGGGCTTAACTGGGTATGTGCTAACCATAGCATGTATGCCCTGCACCAATGATTGTCCTGCTGCTTCCTGTACTATGGAAGATATCCCCTGCGTGATCCAACGGGCTCAAGATGGAATGCGTTTATATGATTTACGGTTGTTGCACTGGACGGTTCGGGGACAATTTATCCAAGTATATAACCACTGTCGTAATGAAGGCATCCCTATTTGTAGTGAGGAAACCTACCGCACTTCTGGACGTCAGTATTTGTTACTGAATGCACAGACAACAAAAGCAACCTCAGGGGAATCGTATCATAACTATGGATTAGCGGTTGATTTTGTCCCTCGTGTGGATTGCCGAACTCGCTGGGATTGTACACACTGCCCCGAATACTTTGATCAGATGGCGACCATTGCAGAATCTTTTGGATTGGTTTCGGGTCATCGATGGAGCACTTTCCAAGATTCAGCCCATTTAGAAGCGAGTTCGCATATCTCAGTTGATTCGATGCAAACAGGATGGTTGTTTTCCAACGCTCCGCTTGTCAATTTACAGAAAGAAAGGGTGAACGATCCTGTAGTACTTCAATTTAATACCTGGTCCGCTTTTCTTCTTCATGCGTACTCACCGAACGCCGAATATTACAATCATGTTCGAGCATTCTTATTGGACAAGTATGGATATGTGATGCCCCAGCCTTTTAAAATATGGTTGGAAAAACAGAGCAAATGGATTAATTTTCAGCAACGATATGCGAGCCGTTTCTAAACCAATACGAATATTATTAATCATAGCGGGGAGTCTCTCATTAGGACTTGCTGTGGTAGGTATTGTGCTTCCTCTTCTTCCTACAACCCCCTTTTTATTGCTATCAGCAGCCTGTTATCTTCGTAGCTCAAATCGGTTGTATCGGTGGTTAATCAATCATCCTTGGTTTGGCTCCTATCTTAAGAATTATATGGAGGGAAAGGGGATGCCTATAAAAGCCAAAGTGATTACGTTGGTTATCCTGTGGGGAGTGATTTTACTCTCTGTTTTTGTTGTTGCACATGCACTTTGGTTACAGTTGGTGTTAGTGGGGGTTGCAATTGGCGTGAGTATTTATCTCTTTTTAATGAAAACATACCACCCGATTCGTTCTGTGGAAAATAAATCAGCAAAGAATAATTCAGAATGGGATGATTCTACTTTATAGGAAGACTATGGATTGATAATTCACTCCCGTACTGAATTTGGATTGACTTTATACTATGATTTTATTATCCTACCTCATGTGAGGTAAAAACAAGGGCTGTATTCCGCATTCAAAAACGGATGAGCCAGAATAGCAGTCGTTTTTGCCAGCTGAGCGTATTTTTGATGTAAATCGAGTTTTGGAATGACCCAACTAGATCATCATGTTTTCCATATCAACTTTCTTTCCTTGTTAGCTGATATCTATTTTGATTTTGGCTAAACCGCTCCGTTAATATTAAATCCTTTTATTTTCAATTCAATATGTTTCCGGTGTAGCACGCTGTTATACAGTAATTATGAGCAGGATATAATCCAGGAAGCTATACAATGCTGCATAGGTCATTATCTTGGCTTGTTCTGCTGACATAGCGTTTGAAGGAATAAACAGAGAAATGCTTCTTTCTTGATTTGGATGTGCTGATAGGTTTCCCACCGGATTTTAGCGTAGTTTAGGAGATGATTATGAAATGGAAAACCCTTATACAATATCGAAATAACACCTGGTTTTTTATAGATCAGGTTATGAAAGCGATTCGCTCCCACTCGAATATGTTATTCAACGCTATATTGCTATTATCAGCATTCTTTTGGGGTGTGAGCTTTAACATGATCCAAGAAACAATAAAAACCGTACCCGTTTTTACTTTTCATTTATTTCGATTTGGCATAGCCGGATTGATACTATTCTTCTTTCTTAAAGACAAAAAAGCCCTGGTGCATAGGCAGACTCTTCTATTTGGAGTGACATTGGGTGTGATTTTGTTTTTTGGATATTCTCTGCAAAGTTTTGGGTTGCACCATACTAGTTCAACCAATTCAGGTTTTCTTTCTGGATTGGGAGTCATTTTTGTTCCGTTTCTGGCAATCATCGTAAATCGTGAAAAAATGAAACTCCATCATTGGTTTGGAACTGTATTTGCGTTAGGAGGCATGTTTTTGTTTTTTTATAATCCTGAAATGACGCTAAATTTTAATTCGGGTGATTATCTCACCTTAGGTTGTGCTGCTTTTTGGGGTGTCCAAATTGTATTGGTGTCTCGATTTGCAAAAAAGGTAAATCTAATAGCACTTACTATTGTACAATTATGGACGGTTGCTCTATTGTCTGGTATTGGAAGCCCGTTTGAATGGGGAATCGTGCGGTTTTCGGGGATTTCTGTATTTACAATTTTATTTACGGCACTATTCTGTACAGCTTTTGCATTTCTTTCTCAAACCTGGATTCAAGTACGTGTTTCTCCCATACGCGTGGCTTTGATTTATTCTCTTGAACCTATTTTTGCTGCTATCGTTGATTATCTGCTCCACTTAAATGCTTGGAGTCTAATCCAATTCTGTGGTGCTACTGCCATGTTGCTGGGAATTATATACTCCCAGATTGGCCAATCGATTACCGAAGCCTTACAGCTAGACCGAATTTACGCACGACGTCTTCATAAACCACCGTTGTTTCAGAAGTGGAAACGCGTAAAACAAAGATTAATACACTCGGTTTCATTGGTGTTTCACAACAAAACTCGACGCAAAGAGAAAGTTGGTAACCAGATTCATTAGGTACGTATTGTTAAAACAAGATCTACAGCGCCTCATTTTGAAAGCGAATCGGCTCTAGGTTATTTGAATTTCTAGTAGCATTGCATTAACTTGAAATCTATGTCGCTGTTCAAATAATGAAACAAGATGTTATTCCAGGAGGAGCAATTCATGGCACGTGTATTAGTAGTTGGAGAGCAATTTACGGGAGTCAATCTTTCCGTTAAGGGATTTGATGCATTTGAAACTAATTTTAGTACAGAAGAAGGACAAACCCTGGTCAACGCATTGGAGTTGGGAAATCACAACGTAGAATGGATGCGGAGTAGTCAGGTTCCTAGCGAGTTTCCTGAAGATTTAGGTAGCTTGAAAGCATACGATGTATTGATTCTTAGCGATATTGGTACGAATTCGTTTCTCTTCCATCCCGAAATGCTTGCTGAATCTATTCCTCATCCCAATCGTTTAGTTCTAATTAAAGATTATGTACACGCAGGTGGTGGACTTTGTATGATTGGGGGATGGATGTCATTTTCAGGAATTGATGGAAAAGCCCGTTATCATCATACCCCAGTAGAGGAAATTCTACCTGTCACCTGTTTTCCGTATGATGATCGCATGGAGAAACCCGAAGGAATCGTTCCCCACGTTATGAAACCAGATCATCCAATACTGAAAGGGATCACTGAGAATTGGCCCTTTTTTTTGGGCTATAATCAAACAAAACCTAAGGCAGAAGCAGAAGTGCTTGTTCAAGTGGGGGCTGATCCATTATTATGCGTGGGTATCTATGGAAAGGGGCATTCGGCTGCTTTTACATCTGATTGCGCACCCCATTGGGGTCCCCGTGGTTTTTTGGAATGGGATGGTTATTCTATCTTATGGAACAATCTCGTAGCGTGGCTAGGTAACACAGTCTAGATTCGTTCTAGGTTTACTGGTGTTTGATATAGAATCATACCAAACACCAATATTGTTGTTATCAGCTTAGTGAAAAGTACTTAAAGCTTCTCCAACTCTTTAAGATTGAATGATTTAACGACGGATTTTATTTTGTCGGTTTTAGAAAACTCTTCCGAATCAGCCACCGCTCGGATTTCTACGTTGTTTACTAGAACCCAAACATGAGCATCTTCGGCAATACTGGCTTTGTACCCTTCAAATGTTTCAGTTCCGTAGTTTTCGCGTTCATCCTGACTTAAAGATGGGTCGTAAAGGATATGAAACCACATGGCACGCACTTCTTCCCCGTCCATTTCTTTACTTAAATCAGCGCTGATAAACACATCCGAGTCATCTTTGTTTTTGTATGCTGATATATCCCATTTATAGCCTTCCAATTCATTTTCAGTACTTGGAAACATGGGTTTCAGTTGGGCAACAATTTCATTCAGGGTTGTGTCTTCAACTTCGACGCCCACTTTCGCGGATTCTTTTAATTTGAGTGATAATTTTTCAAGTGGGGTTAATTCTTTAGCCGGTTCGGGTTGTGTGGTGTTTTCCTTTCCCAGATTTTGATTTCCTTGATCCTTATCGGTGGTTTGGGTTCGCTGGTTATTGCATGCTGCGAGCAACAACGCTCCGATAAACAAAAAAGCAATGATCTTATACATCATACGATCCTCCTTAGTAATCTAAAAAATAATGCATAGTTTAGTATAAGTCAACTAATCATTCCCGTGAGTAAGCGTTTCCCGTTTTTTTCTTAGATTTTAACACAACATTCCTCATTGGTTAAGGAACCATTTTCTTACTTTTTACTCGAGCGAAGGTTCCATCAGTAAGGAAGGGAGGCTTCTACGAAGAAATATAGCAAACCCACTTTCAATGGATAGTAGTTGTGACCGCTCCCTGTATGAAAAGCAATGCTATTCCGAACAAAAGAGTTAGTCATCAATCCAGCGCAATATGCACATGCGCCTGTTTAAATAAAGGATCACAGAAATAACCATTAGGACGAGCGGTTTCGTAGTTAGATACAATCAAACCAGAATATATTATGGTACCATTGTATTCGATCTGGAAATCGAATTCATCAGGAACCTTTCTTCTACCTATAGCAAATTGTAGTTGGCAGGTACGACTTTTTTTGATTTTGATAACCCAACAATCGACACTTTAAAAATCAGGATTCAAACTCTCCGACCAGGTTCGCAATTTGTTCGTTGGATCACAATCAAGCTGAAATATATCTTGTGTTTCAGTATATGATTCTAATCCCGATTCTGGTGGAACCATGCAGATTATTGTTTCTGTTGGCTCATTTGCAATATTAATCGTAAACATAAATGGGTTTTCCACAACGGATGGAAATGACTCACCCAATATATATGGAAATATTGACAAAAAAGCTGCCATCCA
>CAYPZJ010000269.1:0-7338 GCA_964414635.1 uncultured Spirochaetia bacterium | reverse complement strand
ACTGACATCGTGTTTGGTCCCTGTTTTGCTATCTCGTAAACAATGGGGAACGGAATCGACTATTATTTTCACTAAATAAAAAACGGATTCAAATCCCTTGCTTGTTCTAATAAAAGATGATAAACTTTTTACATTTTGTCAAAATTGCTAGGCTTCGTGGCTTCGTGGATGAATCTCAAAGTAATGTGAAAATAGTTAAGACAACCTCTGAGGAATGCATCGTTGCGAGAAGCGAAGCGACAAAGCAATCTTTATTTAAAGAGGGATTGCTTCACTTGGTTCGCAATGATCTTGTTTTTGATTCATCACTATGAGATTCACCCAGGCTTCGTGGCTATCTTTGTTTCGGGTTTATTAATCTTGAACTTGGGTGGGTTATTGCGCAAAAATAAGTGGGAGCTTACAGTAAACGACAACCCACCCTTACAATTTTTTGATGAATTACCCTACTTTATCACACCTTGCCCTATTAGGAAAAACAATAAAATCTGTACAAATTCACACCAAGGCTTCGTGTAAATACATCATTTCGATAGCAGCTAACTCCAAGGTATCTTCTCAGTCTAAAAAACCAGATATGGTACGACGATTGAAAAATAGTGAATCCGGTGAATTGGTTTAATCAGACAAGCGTAAAACTTCCTCCTATTATAGATTCATACTAGATCGTTTTTTTACTTACCATCTATAATTCCTCCATGGGTCTACCCCAGCAGATCGAAATGACATAAACGAATCTCCTTTTGTGCGAAAACTTGCATTAGAATGACGAATCGCCTGCCTACTTTCGTAGAAGCCCTCCTACAAAGGGTCCAGTATAAATATATTGAAAAAATATATTACATATGGGGGTGGGTTGTATACCCTCGTTTTTTTTCGTTATAATATATACCGCGTCGAGCATTTATGAAAAATGGGGTACTTACGATGAAAATAACAAGCAATCTTCTAATCACAATTAGCATAATAATAGGAATGGGCATCGCTTGTGGCGGTACTGATGTTGCTCCTCCACAGGATCCAACAACGGATACTACTCAGACGACCACTTCCATATCCGAAATTGATACCCAACCATTGCCATATATGCAGGCAATGCATCAAGCTGCGGAACTATTGTTTCGTCAAGCAACCGAATTAGATGCTTTACTTATGAAAAATCCAACTATACGGATAGGCGTAGGGTCCTTTTCTGGAACAGATCAGGAACCTCATCCATTGGGAGAAGTAATTGCAAGCTTACTACCCGTTCAGATAAAAGCAATCAAACCAACCATAAAAATATTCACCCGACGAAAAATCCAACAATTACTCCAAGAGTTGGAGTTAAACCAAACGGATTTCTTTTCTGATGAAGGAAGGCAACGCATTGGGAATTTTTTGGGTGCAGATGTACTTATTCTAGGTACCATCATGAAAGCGCAGTCATACTACATGGTAACATTAACCGCTGTTGATGTTGAAACGACAGAGGTATACTCCAATGCGCAAATTCAAATTGCAATAGATGAAGACGTCCGTGCTTTGATTCACGACACAGTATCCACCAATACAGATTTTTCTGAAATGGTTATATCCGATTTTGTAGAATCGGGAAGTGAAGGGGAACAATTCATTCAAACCGGTGATCTGTTGTTTGATCAGGGACGAGTTAATTTGGCATTAGAACAGTATAAACAAGCAATCCAAGAAGGAGTGGAAACAGCAGCACTGTATTTTAAAATGGGTTATGCCTATCAGACTGTTTTCAACAAACTAGATGAAGCATTATCGTATTATAATCTGGCATTAGGATTGGATGATAATATCGTGCTCGCTTATAATAATAGGGGAACGGTACAATACACCATGGGTAACTTTGCCGACGCGCTTGCTGATTTTAATCGAGCAATCCGCTTAGATAGCGATAATGCGGAACTGTATTATAATCGAGGGAATGTGTATGATGAGATGGGAAATGTAGAAAAAGCAGAGGCAGACTTCATCCAGGCGTTGGATTTAGACCCCAGTCATGATTCAGCTTATAATAATCTGGGAATCCTCTACTTTAGGCAGGAATCGTATGAATTAGCCCTTGCCCAATATAACCAAGCGATCGCCTTAAATCCAGAAGAATCATATTATTATTTGAATCGGGGGCAAACATATTATTCTTTGGAACAATTGGATCAAGCCATCGCTGATTTCAATCGTGCCGTCCGACTTGATGAAACCGTTTATGAAGCCTATTTTTATCGTGGTATGTGCTATTTAGATCAAGGGAAGATTCTGGAAGCGAAAGCAGATTTCCAACAAGCGCTCCAATTGGAACCCGCGTTTGCACCTGCCCAACAAAAATTAGATGAGTTACTTCTCTTTGTAGAACCCTAAAAATAAACAAAAAGAAAGAATCCATGCGAAAAACATACACCATTGAAATCCCATCCAATCAGATGAATATTGGCATTCTTGAAGCAGAGCACCTTAAAAATCCTCAAAACATACCATTCCTTCAAACTGAAATGCAAAAGCTATTAGACGTGATCCGTACAAAGTCGGAATATCCTCCCGCTCCACTCAAAAAAGCCGTACGCGATATGTTACGTCATGGCAAGTTTAAACCAACAGGTAGAAGCAAACCAGCTAGTGAGTTCCTAATCGGATTAGCCGTACGGGGCGATTCATTTCCTTTTATTAATGCCGTGGTCGATATTAACAATTATATCTCATTAAAATCATGTTTCCCCCTAAGCGTATTTGATATGGATAAAACAGATGATACGATTTATATCCGCTGGGGAAATGAAAATGAACGGTATGTGTTTAATCCTTCCGGACAGGAAATTGATGTCACTGATTTGGTGGTGGTAGCAGATCAACAAGGCAACCGGGCGATCGGTTCTCCAATTAAGGATAGTATGGCAACAAAAGTGTATGAAGATACGCAGCATATTTTTTTTGTAGTATATGCTCCCCCGTTGTTTTGTGATACAAATCAGATGACCATGCTGTTAGAAGAAATCCAACAATTACTAATTACCTATTGCCAATCATCCACTTGCAGTATATATCTATCGAACCCATCCACGGAATAAAGGAATTTAATACAGTGTGCATCGTAAATAGTCGCAATGCACATAGTTCAAATGAAATAAAAGAAGAGGAAACGGATTGAATGAGTAAGAAAGAACCCGGGGAATTTGAATGGATTCAAGAGATAACTCCCACACCAATTATCCACAACCCGAGTTTGGTAAAAGGGATTGGAGATGATTGCGCTGTGTATCAAACCGATTCGCAGCACCAATTGGTAACCACCGATGCACTGGTGGAAGGAATTCATTTTAAGCTCGAGTGGACTTCCTTTGATAAGCTTGGATGGAAGACCCTAGCTGTAAATATTTCCGATATCGCTGCGATGGGAGGGATTCCCCAATTTGCTGTTATTTCAGGGGCTATACCACCACATATTTCCTTTGATTCGTTGCGATTGTTTCATCAAGGAGTTCTTGCATGTGGCAACCGTTTCCAAGTGGACCTAATTGGAGGAGACACAACACGTTCTCCTACTAACCTGTTTTTTTCAGTTACTTTAATCGGTACCTGTTTAACCGGTAAGGTAGCATTCCGAACGGGAGGAGCGGTGGGTGAGGGTGTATTTGTATCTGGATATCCAGGGAAATCTGCATTAGGTTTATGGATGCTATCTCATGGATATGAACCACAGACTCCCTGGGAACAATCCTGTATAGATGCACATCTTGAACCCATGCCCCAAATAGATCTGGGTCATTATTTAGCGTCACATGGGATTTGCCATGCTATGTTGGATACGAGTGATGGGTTATCTCAGGATGCTACTCGTCTTATTGAAACAAATGAATATGGAATTGAACTCGAATGGGAAAAAATCCCAATCCAACCTGAATTGATATCCTTTTGTACTACTCATAACATCAACCTTCATGATATTGTGTTACACGGGGGTGAAGATTATCAAATCTTATATATTGCATCCCATCCGATGGTTTTACCCGCCCATCTCCATTCATCCTGTTATGAGATTGGGATCACTGTTGCGGAACCAGGATTATGGTTACGATCGAATGGAAAGCGGAATCGCTTGGAGTCGAAAGGATATGATCATTTTAAAGTGGATAATTACAATTAAGTATAGATCGACGACGGTGTATGGCTGAAAAACAACGTAATTTGTATACGATTATTATTCGTTACCTGGATAACGCGATTCTGACAGTTATCCTAGCAGGAATATTGTTTCAGCAATTACTGTTTTGGATTTTAGGAGAACTGACCCCTCAATTTGAGGTATGGGAAGTTTCATTTGAACAGCGATACTTCGGTTTTGAAAAACTGGTCGTTTTGATTGCTTATATTGCTGTAATCTTACGAAATGGATATGCATTCCTTCGCCGTCAGCTGCGCTTTTTGTGGTTATTACCTGATTTTGTATTTATTGCTCTGGTAGCCTTATACTACGATTCCGATTGGATACCCATATATATTATCGTTCTGCGCCATGCTTTCTTTGTGGCATATTTATATTTAGCGGTGATCCGTACCCTTTCCTTTTTTAAACGGAGTCGACTGTCACCCGTGCTAAATTTTGTTTTGATATTTGGGATACTAATGCTATTGGGTTCAATCTTACTCACCCTTCCAATTAGTCAGCGTTCACCCGATCAACCGGTGGGATATCTCGATGCATTGTTTACTGCAGTGAGTGCAATCTCCGACACTGGATTAGTAGTAGTAGATACAGGGAGTGCCTATTCTCTATTAGGTCATATCGTGATCCTGCTCCTGATTGAGTTGGGAGGGTTAGGTATTATGACATTTACTGCATTAGTCAGTATTCTTGCGGGACAATCGGTTGGATTACGTGAACGACGCTTAATGACAGAATTCATGGGGGATACGTATAAAGATAATTTTCGAAAGTTGGTTAAATGGATCATTACGTTTTCGTTAATTGTTGAAGGGATCATGGCGATCGTGCTATTTTGGTTATTCCGTTCACAGATGGATACGCTTGAACACCTTCAATCTGTATGGGATGTAATGTTCTATAGTATTTTTTATGCTATTAGTGGGTTTTGCAATGCTGGCTTTACATTGTTTTCCGACTCTTTAAATCAATTTATGGGATTCCCACCAATTATTATTGTCATGATTATTGGGTGTCTAATGGGTTCCACAGGATTTCTTGTGATCTATGATATCATGGATACCATACGCCAAAAACTTTTTCCACAGCGTTATCCGCGGGTTGCTCTCCGTACTATTAGTGAAAATACGAAAGTGATCCTCATCACGACCTTTTGGATTTTTGTAGTCGGAACCCTTTTCTTTCTTCTAACCGAAAGCAGTAATACCCTAGCTCAGTTCCGTTTTAATCAACAAGTACTCAATACTTTTTTTAAAACATCGGTCGGGCGTATTGCTGGATTCACCGTGTCACCCTGGAATGACGTGGAACCGGAAACATCTTGGTTCATGATTATACTCATGTTTTTTGGTGGACCACCGGGGTCGGTAGCAGGTGGGGTCAAAATTACTGCACTCTTCCTACTTTTTGTTGCGTTACGGGCATATCTAACTCGTTCATCCATTATTGTATACAAACGGAGCATCCCAAAAGAAGTGTTACTGCGGCTATGCTCACTAGTAGCCCTCGCAGCAATATTAATTTTTCTTGTCAGTGTAATTTTAATGATTAGTGAAAATCAACCATTCCTGAAGGTCTGTTTTGAAGCGACTTCTGCTTTCTCTATTGTCGGTTTATCGTTAGGGATCACTTCAGACCTCAGTCCATTCGGGAAAATACTGATTAGTATGCTTATGTTTATAGGAAGGGTAGGTCCCGCTGTATTTGTGCTTGTAACAGAGGAAATGCGTCCTTTAACAGAAGCCCGATTCCCTAAAGCGGATGTGTTTGTTGGATAGTGGATATCCCTAGAAATATTTTAGAATAGGAAATGCAGCGCTGTTCTTACTTCGTATCGTAAGAATCTGTTGCCAGATCATCTGAATATTAAAGGTTCGATCAAATTGCTTAATCGCAAATGCTTTCTCAATAAACGCATCCTTTTGAAATTTCCTATGAAAGGGTGTTATGGAATCTAGCAGACTACGCCGAATATCATCCGGCAGATTCTCTTTTTGTTCCTTCTCTGCAGCAATAAAGCCTCCGTAATTGCGGAAATAGTTTTTCTTGATACGCATCTGTTCTTCCGAACGATATTTTGCAGGGCTTTCCTTATAGTCCATTTTTTTTACATACGGATCATATTCCTGAAGAAAGAGAAACAGCTCTTTTGAAAGGATGTTTTCACCAAGTTTCCCAATAATGACTAGCCGGGGGCGCTTCTCAGCATAGATTTTAAACGCCTCCTCCACCTCAGTTGCATTATAAAGGGGGAAATCAAACTGCCCCAAAATCGCAACCAAATCGATTTGTAGTTTAAAATTCTCCGATCCTGGAACAAAAATCAATACTCCCTCTTCGTTTAATCGATATTCCACTTGATCCTGCATAATTTCTCGATGCTTTAAGGTGGGAAGTATCTTTTGCGTTAGCATTTCACCATAATTTACTATAATCGATTGAATATTCGGATTGCTTGGATTCGGAATGGTAATATCATCCAACACGATAATGGTTCGTTTTTTACGGCTCTTTCGGTTCATATAGGTATAATTATCTGCTTCTTCGACTAAAATATCAAGACGGACCGAACCATGTGATGTAGGATATTCATCCGAAAACTTGTGAAGCAATTCATGTTTAAACTCTGATCCCACAAGGAGATTGACCTGTTTAATTTGCTTCTCCTGAAATTTTTGAAAATGCACGTCGGTGAATAAATATCCTCGATGGGTGGGCAAATCCCCTGCTTTATAAATCAAAGAAAAATTGGGATCGGAGTTAGAAATACACAACTTGTATTCGTCTAAACTCGAAAAAGCAGCAAGGTGCTCTACTTTTATTTTCATGATTGTTTTACTTTACCTCGTTATTCATCCCATATTCTGCATGAGTGCTTATTCCTCATGCAACCGTAAAGCACATCGTAGGTTTTATCAACATCACAGTCAAAATGCATGGTTTATAGAAATGAAAAACCCCAAAAGTAGCTATCCTTTTGGGGTGTGGAAACAAATCGTATAGATGCTGTCAACGCTACGCTAACCAATATCAGGAACTGTAACGGCTTTTAAATTCCTGAATGAGATTCTTAAACCCTGGGTTAAAGTTAATATTGTAAAAATCTCGGTCCTTTTCCATGTAGTCAAAATCCCGATAGCCCCACTCAACCGCTTTTCGCAAATTTGCAT